>PXYR01000088.1 GCA_003023665.1 Bacteroidota bacterium | reverse complement strand
AGCAGAAACAATACAGGGGTAAATTCCGCAATGAACGGTGACGGCTTAAACAAAGACATCGGAAACAATGCTACTGGAAATACTTATCCTCAAACGCCTCAAGGTTCAGGAAATGTAAACTCCTCAATTAAAGGTTACGATTCCAATCAATATGCAGGAAATGTTCAAGCAGGATCAAAAGGATTTTATGTCACTGCAGGCGTATTTGGTTCGCGAAACAATGCTGCCAAACTCCAAAATAAGTTGCGTACTCAGGGAGTAGGGTCAGATATATTCCAAGATCCTAATAACAGTATGTACTATGTATTCTTGTTAAAGTTTAACAATTACGATGCTGCGAATCAAGCACGTACTTCAAATTTTAACGGTCAATACAACGGAAAGCTTTGGATTAAGGTGATGTAAATACACCTCCCTTGAAATAAAAAGCCCCGCACCTCATGAAGGTGCGGGGCTTTTTATTGGAACGGTTTTTCACTGAGCATGAACTATGAATCACGGCCTGGAAAAATTAAATCTTCGTTTTTCAATTTAGCTTGTTTCTCTACATTTCCTCCACTTAATATGCGCTCCGCTTGAGAGAGGTGCCTTCCAATATGAGGTATGAGCATCTCCAATGCTGTTATAGATTTAAATTTGATTGGAGGTGCAGCACTCATCACTCGAGTATTTCTTAACTCTGGGCTTTCAGGTATGATGCGAATAATTTTTTCCAACTGGCTAAGGTCAGAAATGAAGTTTTCCATCACCTTTTGCGCGCTAATCTTATGATCTGGATTTTGAATACGACGAGGTTGGAGCTTTGTCCTCGTTCTGATTTTTTTGGATTTAGGATGGTCCAATGGCGACATCATATTACGAAGTCGCTTTTGCCACCAACTTAATTCTATTAATTCTTTTTGAGAGGCGTTTTTTTTCTTGCAGACTTCTGTTAGTTGGGGCAGATAGACTTCATTGAGATTGTTGATGTGCTCAATACACTCTATTGCCGACCATTTCTCGTCTCTAGGGATAAAGAACAATTCATCTTCCTCTAAAAAGTAGAAAACGTTTTCAAATTGCTTTTTGTAGGCGTCTAATTCTTCTAACCTAGATGCTATGAATGCGTTGACTTTCATGCCACTTCAATGGGCTTTTCCAATTTTACTATAGATTCTAGCATTTCATGAACTTCCTGTAATTGAGATATATCTATAGCCACAAAGGTAAGTTTCTCTCCTTTTTGCTTCACTTGAACTTTACGTGGGTTTAGTTGAAGATAGCTTAATACGGCAGAAAAAATAGGAAGTTGGTAATATTCGCTGTTGTTCTCCGCGGAAAAATGACCAATACACTTACCCATTTTTAAGATGAGTTTAGAGAAGCCTATGTGTTTGGCTAACCATTTGATTCTAACTGAATACAAAAGGGCAGCAACTGATTGCGGAATAGGTCCAAATCGGTCTTCTAGTTCTTTTTCAAACAGCAAGAGATCCTCTTGGTCTTCAAACTCACCCAGTCTTTGATACAGTTTTAGACGTTCTTCAATATTGTTCACGTAATCGTCAGGCAGCAGCAGCTCCAAATCTGTATCTATTTGAACGTCTTCAACAAAGTCGGAACCTTTTACTTTGTGTTCCTTTTCATATAAATGCTTGAATTCATTTTCCTTTAATTCTTTAATGGTTTCTGAAAGAATTTTTTGATAGGTGTCAAATCCCATATCGGTAATGAAGCCGCTTTGTTCTCCGCCAAGCATATCTCCTGCACCACGTATTTCTAGATCTTTCATTGCAATTTTGAAGCCGCTGCCCAAGTCTGTGAATTGTTCTAGAGCCCTTAATCGTTTTCTTGCCTCATCGGTGAGGGTACTCATCGGAGGGGTAATTAGTTTACAGAATGCTTTCTTGTTTGAACGACCCACGCGTCCTCTCATCTGATGCAAATCAGACATGCCAAAATGATTGGCATTATTTATAATTATGGTATTTGCATTGGGTACATCAAGGCCGCTTTCTATAATTGAGGTTGCTACAAGCACGTCATACTTTCCATCCATAAAGTCTAGCATCACTTTTTCTAGCTTTTTCCCCTCCATTTGGCCATGACCAATAGCTATTCGAGCATCCGGTACTAATCGGCTTACCATACCGGCCACCTCTTGAATATTACTAACCCTATTGTTGATCATGAAAACTTGACCACCACGTTGTATTTCGTAGCTAATAGAATCACGAATGGTTTCCTCATTGAATCCAATTATTTCGGTTTCAATGGGTTGTCTATTAGGTGGGGGAGTAGTCATTACGCTTAAATCCCTAGCAGCCATTAGTGAGAATTGAAGTGTTCTTGGAATAGGTGTAGCGGTTAGAGTAAGGGTATCAACATTTATTTTTAATGTTTTGATTTTATCCTTTACACCAACACCAAATTTTTGTTCTTCATCAATAATTAAGAGGCCCAAGTCCGCAAATTCTACGGACTTACTGACCAATTTATGAGTGCCAATGAGGATATCAATTTTCCCTTCTTTTAATTTCTTTAATATTTCTCTTTGCTGCGACGAGGTGCGAAACCTATTGATGTAATCTACAGTTACAGGAAACCCTTCTAAACGTTTAGAAAAAGTTTTAAAATGTTGGAAAGCAAGTACGGTTGTAGGAACCAAGATGGCAACCTGCTTGCCATTTGCTGCAGCCTTAAAGGCAGCGCGAATGGCAATTTCGGTTTTACCAAAACCTACATCACCACAAATGAGTCGATCCATGGGCATTGCGCTTTCCATGTCCTTTTTTACATCTTCCGTAGCTGACATTTGGTCTGGCGTATCTTCAAAGAGAAAACTTGCCTCCAATTCGTGCTGTAGGTAGCCGTCTGGAGCACATTGAAAGCCGATTGCTTCCCTGCGTTTGGCATAAAGCTGGATAAGGTCAAAAGCTATTTTTTTGACTTTAGCTTTGGTTTTTTTCTTAAGCGTTTGCCATTGTGCTGAACCCAATTTGTGAAGGGAAGGAGCTGTACCGTCTTTGCCATTATACTTGCTAATCTTATGCAAGGAATGAATACTTACGTATAGGATATCATCGTCTCTGTAGGTGAGTTTTATGGCTTCCTGAATTTTCCCATTGTTATTGACTTTTTGTAGCCCACCAAATTTGCCTACCCCATGATCAATGTGAGTTACAAAATCTCCAAACTCCAGCGCATTGAGCTGTTCAAGCGTGATCGCCTGCTTCTTACGCGCATTGTTTTTAATATTAAAGCGTTGGTATCGATCAAAAATTTGATGATCGGTATAGAGGAAAGTCTGGGTTAATAAATCTTCAAAACCCTCATGCAAGGCGCCCACGGTAGTTTGGTATTGAGGCTTTAATTGTAAATCCTCAAAAATCGCATGGAATCGTTCAATTTGCTTTGGATTAGAACACATCAATATAGTTTCCACACCTTCCTTTTCAGAGCGTAGCAAGGTTTGCCCTAGCAAATTAAAATCCTTATTGAAGGCGCGCTGAGGCAATGCCTTACTTTCTATTTGCTCGGAAGACCACTCGGTACGACCGTATTCCACCAAAGCAAACTCAAGCAAACTTCGTTTAAAGCCTTCTCCGCTTAAGAATAATTCATTGGGCGCGGCTCGTTGGGTAGTGGAATCCAACTCTTCATAGCGCTCTTGGGCTAAATCCATCAATCGAGCCAATTTATTCACCACAAGAGACGGAGTGTCTATCCATATTTGGGTATTCTTTGGAAGATAGCTCAGAAGTGAGTCCCTGCTTTCAAGAAAAGTTTTGTTTTCTACGTTTGGAACAATACTCATTTTTGTGGCTTTCCCCACAGTTCGCTGTGTTTCAATGTCAAAAAAGCGAATACTTTCTACCTCATCATCAAAAAACTCTATTCTGTAAGGGTGATCCTTAGAAAAGGAAAATATGTCGACTATACCTCCGCGAATGGAAAATTGACCAGGCTGAATTACAAAATCAACTCGTTCAAATTGGTATTCAAACAAGGTTTCGTTTAGAAAGTCTAGACTTAATACATCGCCAATATTTACCTTCAGGGTATTTAATTCTAACTCCTTTTTGGTGACGACTTTTTCAAACAATGCTTCAGGGTAGGAAATTAGAATCGGGGGTTTTCTCCTTGCACTAAGATGGTTCAATACTTCTGCGCGCAGCAGCACATTTGCATTATCTGTAGCCTCCACTTCGTAGGGCCTGCGGTATGAGGCAGGATAGAAATAGCTCTTGACAGCAGGAAGTAGCTTTTCAATATCATTTTGAATATAGGCGGCTTCTTCTTTGCTATTTGCAATGATGAATTGCATGTTACCGGTACGCTCATAGGTTGATGCGGTTAAAACGGCACAGTGAGAACCCCCAGCTGCATTGAATCCTAAAGCTAGTTTGGTACTTGAGGAGCTTGCGGTACTTAATCGATTAACTAATGGATGGCTGTGGTAGCGGGATAGTAAATCTGCTATATTCAATTTTATTCTTCTTCGTACTTGCGTAAAAACGCATGGGCCATATCCACCATTTCCGGAGAGCCAATGAAGAAGGGAACCCGTTCGTGCAATTCGCTAGGTTCTAATTCTAAAATTCGCTGTTTACCGTTAGTTGCGGTACCGCCTGCTTGTTCAACTATAAATGCGAGTGGGTTACACTCGTACAGGAGTCGAAGCTTACCGTTAGGTGCCATTGTTCCTGTGGGGTAAAGATACACCCCACCTTTGATAAGATTGCGATGAAAATCAGAAACTAAAGAGCCAATATATCTTGAAGTGAATGGTCTTCCCGTTTCAGCATCGAATTGCTGGCAGTACTTAATATATTCCTTAACTCCTTGCGGGAAGTGAACGTAATTTCCTTCATTCACACTATATATTTTACCTGATTTTGGTATTTGCATATTGGGATGTGACAAGCAAAACACACCAATAGAAGGGTCTAAAGTGAAGCCGTTAACACCATTTCCAGTGGTGTAAACCAGCATAGTTGACGAACCGTACACCACATAGCCAGCAGCAACTTGGGCATCACCGGCTTGAAGAAAATCTTTCAATGTAACTGGCGTTCCTTCTGGAGTGATTCTGCGGTATATGGAGAAAATGGTTCCTACGCTCACATTCACATCTATATTACTTGAACCATCTAACGGATCCATGAGGACCACGTATTGAGCTTTGGAATGAATGTCGTCGTTAAAACTAACAAAGTGCTCTTCTTCTTCAGAACCCACACCACAGACTTGGCCCATAGAACGAAGTGCACGCATGAAGGTGTCGTTAGCCATGACATCAAGTTTTTGCTGTGCCTCGCCTTGAACATTGTCTTGGCCCATGGCACCCAGAATATCAGCAAGACCTGCCTTGTTGATTTCTCGATTAACCACTTTAGCAGCGAGTCGAATGGATGTGAGAAGATGTGATAAATCTCCTGTTGCAAAAGGGAAGTCCTTTTGGTTTTCTACGATGAATTCACCGAGAGTTGTTGGTTGTACCATGGTCAGTGGTATAATGGTTTGTAATAGGTAGGGCTAAGTTACGGTTAATCTATGAGAAGTGGGCAGTCGGAATGCACTACCTTTACACCATGAGAAATCGAGGTCAAGTTCGTGCCAAAAAACACCTTGGACAACACTTTTTAAAGGATGAAAGTATTGCGCAGCGTATTGCCAATGTGGTGCCTTTTGAAGGAGTTGAAAAGGTACTTGAGATTGGGCCGGGAATGGGTGTAATGACAAAGTATTTGCTCGACATGCCTCATGTTGAAACTTGGGTTGTTGAAATTGATCAGGAAAGCGTGAGCTACTTAAAAGCTCATTATAACCAGCTTAGCGCGCGAATCTTAGAAGAAGATTTTTTGAAATGGAATCCTTCTTTGACTTTTGGGAAAGAGAAGTTCGCATTGATTGGGAATTTCCCCTATAACATTAGTTCTCAAATTGTTTTTAAAGTGCTTGAACACATGGATCAGATTCCTTTGTTTGGAGGCATGTTTCAAAAGGAAGTTGCGCAGCGTCTATGTGCGCCACCAGGGAATAAAACGTACGGCATTTTATCTGTATTGTGTCAGGCGTATTACGACTTGTCCTATGATTTTACGGTGCCTCCAAATGTATTTAGCCCTCCGCCAAAAGTAGAAAGTGGGGTGATGCACATGGTTCGTAAGGAAAGTGCTACTAATTTTGACTTTAAATTATTGAAACGAGGCGTTAAGGCAGCCTTTGGTCAGCGAAGAAAAACACTTCGTAATGCGCTGAAAGTCCTTAACTTGCCAGAAGGTTTCGACCATCCCTACCTAGCAAAGCGTGCAGAACAGCTTTCGCATATAGAATTTGTTGAACTACTAAAGGCGATTGAAGATGGAAGAAATGAGCATTAAAGCGCGTATGTTGAAAGCCTTATCTGTAACTAACGAAGCAGAGTTCGCGCAAATCATTGAAGGAATTCACCCTGCGGATATGGCGGAGGTGCTAGAGTCTTTTAACGCAGAAGAACGTTCTCAATTTTTCGAAAAGATAAATCCAGAGTTAGCTGCAGATATTATTGTTGAGTTTGATGAAGAAGAACGTGGAGAATTGGTTGCGACATATTCCTCAGAGGAGATTGCCCAAGAATTGGTGGGAAACATGGATTCGGATGATGCAGCCGACATGTTGTCTGAGCTACCAGACGAGCTAACTCGAGAGGTTCTCTCAAGGGTTGAGGATGTTGAACAAGCAAAAAAAATAGCCCAGCTACTTACTCATGAAGAGGATACAGCAGGTGCATTAATGGCTACAGAACTTGTTGTAGTTAACGAGCGCTTAACCGCCATACGTTGTGTGGCTGCGATGCGTTCACAAGCTGCTAAGATTGATCGGGTTCATGCGGTTTATGTGGTGAATGACGATGATATTTTAGTAGGGACTTTAAGTTTGAAAATGCTCTTAACTGCGAAGCGCACCGTGCCAATTTCTGAACTTTATAGACCTATAGAACATACAGTTTTGAGTACTACCCCTGCAGAAGAGGTAGCCAATGTTATGCAGAAATACGATTTATTCGTGATTCCTGTGGTGAATGCTATTGGTGAACTCCTTGGACGAATTACACTTGATGATATAGTAGATTTTATACGCGAAGAAGCCGAGCGCGACTACCAGTTGGCATCTGGTTTATCGGATGAGGTTGAAAGTGA
>PXYR01000087.1 GCA_003023665.1 Bacteroidota bacterium | reverse complement strand
AGCATCATCCTTTCTCTTCAAAAATCTTTTGGTGATAGCGCTATTTCGCGCTCAGAGATAAATGCCTTCCAAGAGAAACATCAATGCGTCATTGAACAGGATTGGTTGGAATTTGATGAGGCGGATGATTGTTATTACCTAACACCAGAGCTGTTGGAGTATAATACGTCCCAAAAAGAGAACAATGAAGCGCTTGGTCTTGGTGATCTTGAAGATGAAATAGTTGGTGCCTTAGAACGCGGTAAATCTATTCCTTGGGGAAAGGTTGCCTTTGCTATGTGGTTCTTTTTCTTGTTTATTGTTATTTATACGGTAATAGAAACCGTACTCAAATAAAGTAACACTTACTTCGCTCGTTCCTTATATGAACCGTCCGCAGTGTTGATTACTATTTCTTCATCTGTTTTTATAAAAAGCGGCACCTGAACTTGCGCGCCGCCCTCCACAGTAACGGTTTTCATGGCATTTGTTGAGGTATTTCCTTTAACTGCAGGTTCTGCATAGGTCACCTTTAAGTTCACCGTACGTGGTAATTCAACGGCCATAGCTCTGCCCTCCGTTGCATGAAAAAGAACCAAACACATCATACCGTCTACTAAGAAATCCGGTGCGTTGATTAAGTCTTTTGCAAAAGTTAACTGCTCGTAATTTTCGGTATTCATGAAGTGGTAATCGGTACCGTCATTATATAAAAACTGGTATTGACGAGTTTCTACGTCAATGGTTTCAATTTTTGAGCCCGCAGGAAAGGTATTATCCAAAACACGACCAGTTTCCAGGTTTTTGATTTTTGTGCGCACGAATGCCGCTCCTTTTCCTGGTTTTACATGTAAGAATTCAATGACTTGAAAAGGCTGTCCATTAAAATTGATACACATTCCGTTTTTGATATCTGAAGTACTTGCCATAATGCAATTTTTAAAGCTTAAATATAATTGAAATCGACCGGGCTTTCTCTTTCCTTAATAATGCTTTTCAAGGATTAGTTCACTTTCACAGAAAGCATATTCACGCTCAACATAATTGCTAGCTACAATTACCGTTTTATCTAATGTAAAGTGTTCAATAAGATGTTTATAGAATTGAACACCATCCGCATCTAGATTACTTGTTGGCTCATCTAGAAGTAATAACGAACGATCGCTTGCAATGGCCATCAATAGGCGAACTCGTTGAAGCATTCCAGAGCTGTAGGTTTGAATTCGTTTGCTTTGATGTTTACTGAGTCCTGCTTTTTCTACCCATTCTGAGATTAAAGCAGTTTTCGCAAACCCACACATCTTTTCGTGGAAACTCAGAGTTTCTGTGAGGGTGAACATTGGATTAAGGGCCATATATGGCGCCGCCATACTGCAGTATTTGCCGGCTTCATTTGCAGCAACGGGTTTGTTGAAATTATATTCTGGGGGATTATTAGAAGCCTCAACGGCCCCACTAATAATCTTAATTAAGGTAGATTTCCCTGAACCGTTAGACCCTAATACTACCGTTTTGGAGCCAGTTTTAAAGGTGTGTGTAATATTCCTTAGAATATGTTGATTGCCAAATTTTTTCTCAAGTGCGTTTAAAGTAACCATAGGCCTATTTTCTAATAAGCCCTCTTTCACTTGATTGAATGAAATCAATGATTTCAGAGGCTAATTGGCTCGACTTGAACTGAATTTTAACAGTTTCAACCGCTTGACTAATATTTTTTCCGCTTTGGTAGATAATCCTATAGATATCTTGAATCTCCCTAATTTGTTCGTTGTTGAATTCCCTTCTACGCAACCCAACACTATTTACTCCGGCATAGGTTAATGGATCTCCTGCCGCAGTAATAAATGGAGGAACATCTTTTCTAACCATTGCACCGCCACCAACCATTACATGGTCAGCAATTTTAACAAATTGATGCACAGCACTAAGTCCTGATATAATGGACCAATCACCCACTTCTACGTGACCGGCAAGCGCAACAGAGTTTACCAGTATCACTTTATTTCCAATGATGCAATCGTGCGCTATATGCACATAGGCCATGATAAGACAATCTTTACCTAATGTGGTTTTGCCATATGCTTTAGTGCCGCGGTTGATAGTAACACATTCACGAATAGTAGTTCTATCACCAATTTCTACTGTTGTATGCTCACCGTCAAATTTTAAATCCTGAGGTACGGCGGAAATAACCGCGCCGGGATATATGTTACAATTGGCACCTATCCTAGCGCCATCCATAATAGTGACATTAGGTCCAATGGTTGTTCCCTCTCCAATTTCTACATCTGCTGCTATGGAAGTAAAGGGACCAACTTTAACTTGGTCACCAATCCTAGCGCTTGGATGTACATCAGAGAGCTTATGAATCATTATTTGGTAATCTGGGCCATAAGCTCTGCTTCACTTACCAGAGTATCGCCAACGAATGCTCGCCCTAGCATGTGAACAATACCTCTTCGAATGGGGCTAATGAGCTTTAAATCAAAAATGAGGGTATCACCGGGAACCACTTTTTGCTTGAATTTCACGTTATCAATTTTCATGAAATAGGTAAGGTAGTTTTCCGGGTCTGGTACCGTACTCAATGCAAGAATACCTCCACATTGCGCCATGGCTTCTACTTGAAGAACCCCGGGCATAACCGGTGCGCCAGGAAAATGACCAACGAAAAACGGCTCATTCATAGTCACGGACTTCACACCAACAACGCGGTCTGCTGTTAATTCCGTAATCTTATCTACAAGGAGGAATGGTGAGCGGTGCGGAATTAAAGCCATTATGTCCTCAACCGTTTTGACGGGAGGAACATTGGGGTCGTATTTTGGTGGCCTAGGTTTACTTTCTTCTTTACGAATCTTTGCTGCCAGTGCTTTTGTAAATTCTGCATTTACTCCATGCCCCGGTTTAGTAGCAATCAATCTAGCTTTTAAAGGGCGACCTAAAAGTGCTATATCTCCAATAACATCCAAAAGTTTGTGACGAGCAGCTTCATTTGAAAAGCGCAGTTCAATGTTGTTCAGTGTACCTCTATTGGTTACCTCAACATCTTCTTTGCCAAAGGCGGCTTTTAGTTTATCTAGGGTTGCCGGAGCAATCTCTTGATCCACATATACAATGGCATTATTTAAATCCCCACCTTTAATAAGACCTTGATCCAATAATGGCAATAATTCACGTAAAAAACTGAATGTTCTAGCGCTCGCAATATCCTCCCGGAAATTGGTCATTTGGTCTAAATGAGCGTGTTGCGGACCTAAAACAGAAGTACCATAATCTATAAGAGCGCTAACCTCAAAGGTATCGCTAGGAAGGGCCATGATTTCACATCCGTCTTCATCTTTGAATGTAAAAGGCTCTTCAAGCACATAGTAGTTTTTCTCATGCTCTTGTTCACAAAGCCCTGCTTGCTCAATCAAATCAACTAAAGGCGCTGCGGAACCGTCTAAAATGGGTACTTCACTTCCGTTAAGCTCTATCCGCAGATTATCTACACCAAGAGCATAAAGACTAGCCATTAAATGTTCAACGGTACCTACTGAAGCATTCCCTTTTTGCAGAATTGTTTGACGGTTTGTACGATTGATGTGTTTTGCTAAGGCTGGGATTTCAATGTTTTCTAAATCCGTTCGTACAAATACAATTCCGGTATTTACCTCACTAGGTATTAGGCTTACTTTAACGGATTCTCCTGTATGAAGGGCATTGCCTTCGAATGAAACAGTGTTTTTGAGTGTCTGTTGCAACATATCTATTGGCCTTGTTTTTTGAAGGCCGCGAATGATTTCAAAAAATGTCTGCGGTCTAATGCCGGCGAGCCAAAGATAACCTTATTGTCCGGAACATCATTCATTACGCCACTTTGCGCATAAACGGTCACATTATTGCCGATTTTTAAGTGTCCAATAATACCTACTTGGCCTCCGAATTTGCAGTCATCACCTACGCTTGTTGAGCCTGCAATCCCAGACTGTGCTGCGATTACACAATTTTTTCCTATGGTTACACCGTGTGCAATCATACATTGATTATCAATCTTGGTTCCTTTGCCGATTTGCGTATCCGTAATCGCTCCGCGATCTACCGTTGAATTGGCACCAATGAAAACATCGTCATTTAAAATAGCTTTTCCAAGCTGTGGAATCGTATGATATGTTCCGTTTTTATCAGGGGCGAAACCAAATCCTTGAGATCCAATCACGGCTCCTGCTTCAACAACAACACGATTTCCTAAACGCGCTGCGCCGAGTATTTTGGCACCAGCTCCAATTCTACAATGATCACCAAGGACTGCTCCTGCTGCTATAATTGCACCTGCTTCAATTATACAATCGTTTCCAATTATAGCTTCCGAAGAAATGTGCGCATTACTTCTATCATCTAGTGAGATACCACCAATTTCTTTTTCAAGATGTACGAGATGCATCATGAAAGTCATGTATGGATCATCACATTGGATTAGCGCTGCGCTTGTTTCCAAAGCGGTACCTTTTTTGACGAGTATGGCGCTAGCATTAGAGGCGGTTGCCTGGGCTGCATATTTAGGATTTGATAAGAAGCTTAAGAAACCTATTTGAGCATCTTCAAGTGCTGAAATACCAATGATTTCAATATTTTCTTTCCCGGCAGGACAATCAACGCCAAGTGAATCGCAAATAGACTTTAAAGATTTTTGGTTGTGCCTCATAATAAATGTCTCAATTCTCTTGGGAAACAGATGAAGTGACGTTCAACGGGTTCGCTTAGTGCATTGATGGTCATTTGATCTGCGGCTGTACTGATATCGCTAATTCGTCCGTCTTTATACAACAGATTGATGTGTCCCTTTTTCTTGTTGTAAGCGTGATTCTTGACCTTATCAATGATTAACATGTAATGCTCTTCTCCCTGTTTAAAACCGTATTGGTCTCTGATTCCCTCGGCCATTTTATGGGACAACTCTTTAGCAAAGGGTTTTTCCTGCAAGCGTATTTTCAATAGGTCTCTATTGATAATTCTTGAGCTTAAATCACTCAATAAAACATCTTTATTGTTTACCCATTCTTTGATACCGCTCATGATATCAAAGTCATCAAGGCTCAGGAATTTTTTTAGAATTTCCGGGTTTTCTTCAAAATCATTCCACGTGTAATCAGCTTTTAAAAAGTGCTTAAGAGTTGCGGGTCCATCTAACGCAATACCTTGGGCTGCCAAATACTTGGCACGCTTAAGAATATTGACCAACATAAACTCTGCGCTAATTACGGTCTTATGCATATAGACTTGCCAGTACATTAGCCTGCGAGCTACCAAGAATTTTTCTACGCTGTAAATTCCTTTGGAATCAACAACAAGCTGGTCGTCTTTGACATTTAGCATGGTCAGTAAACGCTCTGAATTGACACTCCCTTCTGTGACTCCAGAATAAAAAGAATCTCTGCGTAAATAATCCAGACGATCCATATCTAACTGAGAGGAGATAAGTTGATGCAGATAAGCCTTTGAATAATTATTGGTGAAAATATCTATTGCTAAATCAAGGGAACCGTTATACTCTAAATTGAGCTCTTCCATGATTTTTAAACTCAACGCCTCGTGACTGACCCCCGGAATTAGAGTGTGTTCTAGCGCATGCGAGAAGGGACCGTGGCCAATATCATGAAGCAGTATAGCGATTAAAACACCGCGTTCTTCTTCACTACTTATCTCTTGTCCTTTTTGTCGCAATGTATAAATGGCACGGCCCATCAAATGCATGGCACCAATAGCATGATGAAACCTAGTGTGGTAGGCACCGGGATAGACTAAATAAGTCAAGCCTAATTGGGAAATTCTGCGTAATCGTTGAAAATAGGGGTGGTTGATCAGCTCATAAATTAGAGGATCTTTTATCGTAATAAACCCGTAGATAGGATCGTTAATGATTTTGTTCTTTGTGCTCAAAGTCAATAGTTTTACCTGTTTCGTAAAAATACTACAGGTCTTAAGGCGAGCCGGGGTTCTCACGCATTACTTTTAACAAGAATAAAACGATCAATTATGCCGAATATTTTATGGGTTGACGATGAAATTCACATGCTCAAAGGCCACTTGCTTTTTTTGGAGGGCAAGGGCTATACATTTCAAACCTGTAATAACGGTAGTGATGCCATTGAACTCTTTGATAATACTGCTTTTGATGCGGTCTTTCTAGATGAAAATATGCCGGGATTGTCTGGCTTAGAGGTGCTGGAGGAAATGAAAACGATTCGCCCTGAAACGCCTATCGTGATGATTACCAAAAGCGAAGAGGAGCAAATTATGGAAATGGCGATTGGGTCAAAAATTGCCGATTACCTCATAAAACCTGTGAATCCAAACCAAGTTTTGTTGTGTTTGAAGAAACTCCTCAAAGGAAAAGAACTTGTTTCCCAAAAAGCTACTAGAGGCTATCAGCAGGTATTCGGAAAATTGACCATGGAAATGCAACAATTGGAAACGTGGCAAGAATGGTCGGATTTTTATCGTGAATTATTGAAATGGGAATTGGAACTCGAAAAAAGCGCAGAAGAAGGGTTGAAAAGCGTTTTAGCAACTCAAAAAAGCGAAGCTAACGAGTTGTTTTCTCGATTTATTTCAAATCATTACGAGCGTTGGTTTGAATCCAATGAGCGTCCTATGCTTTCTCATGAGGTCGTGGGCAAGATTGTTGGCCCAAAGATCAGAGCTGGCGAAAAAGTATTTTTTGTTGTGGTGGATAACCTTCGATTGGATCAATGGATGGTGATGAAGCCTATGATTGCAGAGGATTTTAATATTAAGTCGGAAGGTATATACAGCAGTATTTTACCGAGTGCCACTCAATATGCTAGGAATGCACTTTTTGCGGGAATGCTTCCTTTGGACATTAAGAAAAAATACCCAAACTATTGGAAGGAAGAGCATGAGGAAGGTAGCTTGAATGAATTTGAAGGAGAACTTTTTGAAGAACAATTGAAAAGCTTGGGGCTTGGATCAAAGAATGTGAAATATACCAAGGTGACTAATATTCGTTGGGCCAATAAGTTCATTGCAAATATTCATCAAAATAAAGAGGCGGATGTGGTAGCATTGGTTTACAATTTTGTTGATACGCTTTCACATGCTCGAACGGATGTTGAGGTAATTAGAGAATTGGCCTCCGATGACAATGCCTATCGCAGAGTTACTGCCACTTGGTTTGAAGGTTCTCCATTGCGCAAGGCCTTGAAATGGGCGGCGGAAAATGGTTTTAAAGT
>PXYR01000008.1:13693-25778 GCA_003023665.1 Bacteroidota bacterium | reverse complement strand
GTTTGATTGGTATTGAGACTTATGACAGTCCAAACGGATGAATTATCCTTTTTGTAGCGCAATTGATAATTTAAGGCTCCACCAGTTGACCACCTTAAATCAACAGAGTTGCTAGTCACGGATTCAACGCGTAAGTATTTGGGTCGGGGACATGAAGAAGCAGATTCAACAGAAATATCATCCACACTAAATGGCTGCCTATTGGACAAAACTTTGGGTTTGTAGCTAAATATTACACGAATAGTATCTGTAACTCCATAATTTAACGGAACAACCATCTCTTTCCATGCCGCACTTTGCGTTCCTTGAAATGCGCCTGAGGTATCAAAAACGGCTGTTATTCCTCCTCCTAAGGTTTGAACTTTTGTAGTTAATGTTCCAAATGCGGTGACTTTTGAAAAAGCATGAATCCAAAATTTTAATTCAGGGTTTGTTAGTGAGTCAAGGGCTATCCATGGCGTGGTAAAGGACCAATTCGCAGGGGTAGTAGTCCCTGTTGCATTCGTAGCTAAATAATTGCCGGGACCACTGGGGGTATGATCTGTATTTGGCCCTGCATCTTGATTATACGGGGTTCTAGACACTCGCCAATAAAAACTGAGGTTACCAGAATCAAGAAAGCAATCGCCAAAATCACCTTGGTCGAACCAACTAAAGGGTACGACCCAATCGCTGCTCTCAAAGTCTTCATTCCAAGGAGCCAAAAAGGCACCGCAATCTGTCTCAATGGTAACATATTCAGACCATTCCGAAACATTTCCGGTACCGCATATGCCTCTAACTCTAAAAGTATATGAGCTGTTTGGTGCCAAGGAGGTAAGGTTGAATTGATTCGCTGAAACTATGGTTGTTGGACTCCCAATAGGAGCTGTTGTTGATTGTCCCCATTGTACTTCATAGGAAGAAGCACTTGTGGGCTCCCATGTAATTTGTGCACTACTTACACCAATTGAAGCGAGTTCAACTTTAATAGGTTTATCACACGTCATGGTGTCTTCGTAAACACTAAAGTCATCAATACTTATGCGAGAATCTATACCTGAATACAAGCTGCCAAACTCCCGTACAGCAGTAAACTTAAATGATACAGTGTCCCCGGCGTAACTAAAAAT
Organism: Bacteroidota bacterium; assembly: GCA_003023665.1. Classification (GTDB taxonomy): domain Bacteria; phylum Bacteroidota; class Bacteroidia; order Flavobacteriales; family Schleiferiaceae; genus UBA10364. Next base: position 24,666 of record PXYR01000008.1, on the reverse strand, counting down.
ATCATAGTAAACTTGATGCCAAGGGCTAGCAGGATTTACAAAAGCACCTGTATTTGGATAAAGGGTGTCTATGGCTGTCCATGGACCAGCAGTATCTGTTGAAATGGAAAATTCTAAGCGACTGATATCCTCTCCAAGTAGGTGATACCAAAAAGCAACTTGAGGGGTTTGATCGTCATCTAGTGATATGTAAGGGGTAATGAGTTCAGTGATTGAGTCTAGAGTAGAAACAAAAGGAGAAGACCAACTTCCAATGAAACCTTGACCGCCGTTTGTATTATCTGCTGAGGGTCCGCCTAAATTCGGGCTTGAACCAGGAAAAGGAGCTTTAACCCATTGATAGCTCACTCCATTTCTGTTCCAACATGAATTTATAGATCCTGTATTAAATTGAGAAGATGGGGGAACCCAACCGCCGTTAGAACCAGAAAACGACTCTAAATATGGGCTTGTAAATAAGCAAGGTGTGGTTCCTGTGGAAGAACACTGAGTTGTGAATTGTGGAGTTGATGTTGACATCTGGTTACCTGTTGGTGAGGTATATATTACAGAACCAGTAAATAAGTCTTTGACGGTATAAGAGCATTCGTCTTGAAAGGAGCCTCCTCCCTGCCAGCTAAAGGATATAGTTTCACCCAATCCAATACCAATATTGTAAGAAATGGAGGAGCCGTTATTTAGTGTGAGGCTCGAAGGAGCAAAACCAGCAACTTGCACATTTATTGAATTACCATTCCAACCGTCACCATATGAATCCAATAAGGTCAATTCATATTGACACTGCCCAAACATATTTAGGCTTGCAACTATTGAGGCAAATAATATGCTCTTGTTGAATAGTGAGGTAATTGTTTTCATAAAACTTGTTTAACAAATTAGGTAAAAGGTTAAACAAAGTAAGTAAAAAAAACCAAATAAATTATTAACCTATGATAACGACATAGATGAATTCACAATTAAACGTGAAGAACTCGGGGCTTGAAGCGTAACTGCTGCACTTATTCCAAATTAGACTTAAGGCGGCTTAAGCTTTGTGGTGAAATTCCTAGGTAGGATGCGATATGCTTATTTTGAGCGTATTCAGCAATTTTGGGATAATCTAAAATAAATTTCAAATAACGTTCTTCTGCACCTAATTCAAGTTGCGATTGAATTCTTGTATTCAGACTAATAAGGTGTTTTTCAAGATTACCTTTTTGAAAAGTCTCTATGGTAGGGAATCTTTTGTAAATCCAATCAAGATCAGACCAATTCATTTCGATTACATGGGCATTCGCTATGCACTCTATGTTTAGTGAAGCAGCTTTTTTAGAGAAATATGCACGAAAATCACTGATCCACCAATTTTCAGTTGCGAATTGGATGGTGTGTTCTTTTCCAGCTTGATCAGTCAGGTAGGATCTTAGGCAACCGTCAATGATGAAATACGTTTTTTTTACCATCTCTCCGGATTTTAAAATGAGATCTCCTTTTTTCAATTGCTTTGAAACTGAAATAGATAAAAGGGCATCTTCCAATCCGACTGGAATTTCTATTGATTTAGAAATCCAATGCACTAAGTTCTCAACGATGCTAGAATCAGTCATTGGGGATTTTTTAAATATTACATTAATGGTAAGTTAGTTTTCCTGCAGAGCATTTCTACTTTGAATTAGCATCTGCATTATTCAAATGAGTAAAAGAATGAAGAACGATTTTGGAGTTAACATTTGTTAAGGAATCAATCATATTTGAATAAGATTGTTTCTATCCTATTAATTCTTGATATCTTGGAAATCTATCAATAATACCATGGAGCAGCAACCAATATTAGTCATTTCCGTACTCATTTCATTTACGATTCTAGGTGTAGTTCTTGGTAGAATGACCTCAACTAAATCTGTAGACGATTTTGCGTTGGGAGGAAGAAGTTTAGGCTTTTTTCCCTCCCTCATGACTTTGAGCGGCACATTTGTTAGTGCGGTCACCTTGATGGTTTACACATCGTTTGTATACATCTACTGTTTATATCTATGGCATCAGTGCCGCTTGGATTTTTGTTGGTTACACATTGGGCTTCTTATTTTTTATTCCTTTTGCATTGAAATTGTACCGCCTTTCTTTAGAGCATAATTTCTTTACGTTAACAGATTATTTTGTTTTTAGGTATGGAAGAAGAACCGCTAGATGGGTGATTGGCGTCATTTTTATTTGGTATGTAGGCTTATTATCAACTCAACTATTAGTGGGCTCTAATTTATTGAATGAGATGGGTGGCATTCCGGTGAGTTGGGCAAAGCTAGGCATGTTGGTTACTGTATTAGTTTATTTGCTCGTAGGTGGATTTGGATCTGTAGTAAAGACGGATATTTTTCAATTCTTGGTCATTTTCTTAGTACTCATTTTAGTCACGATGACCCTAAATAGAGGAGGGGATGTTCCGCCAGAAATGTATAATCCATTCAATGCAGGTCCAGTAAATATTATAGCCTTTTTATTGCTCGGTATTTTAACACCATTTGCTACTCAAGATTATTGGCAAAAGGTATTTAGTATGAAAAGCGAACGGGTGGTTAAGCAGAGTTTTAGTGTTGGCGCAGCAATAAATGTTCTTTTAACTGTAGCCTTAACCTATGTTGGATTGATTGCTAGAAGTTCTTTTCCAATAAATGGCTCTGTTGCTAATGAACACGCTGAGATGATGGTTCTACGAACATTCACTGAATTGGTCCCGCCTGAATTTCAAATTGCCGTTTTGATTGCTTTTTTTGCAGCCATACTATCAACCTCAGACACGTATTTGTTTCTTCTGAGCCTGAATGTGACCAATGATTTATTTCCTAGAAAAGAAGAAAGCGCTTCGCATGGAATAGGTAGAATAAGGTATGCTTTGGTTGCTGTTGGGCTTATGGCATTATTAATTGCCCTGTTCTTTCAAAGGATAGAAGATATCGTTGTGACCTTTAAAGCCCTAGGTATTGGTATAGCGCCGGTAATCTTTTACGATTGGGCGGGTAAGCATCATAAGAAAAGTGTTGTAAGCGCTTTGCTTATTATGACCATTGTTAGTTTAGGTGTAAGCGTCTTTATGATGAAGACTGCAGGAGAGATAGATCCAGCTATTGCCTTTGTGAGCATTGGTACGTCAGCAATAACTTATGGTATCTCATATACTTTCAGAGCTAAGAAAAGTAATAAGCACCAGTAATTTTAGTTGAATAATTCTTCCACGTACTGCGAAGATTCCGATTCCTCATTGGGTATCTCTGGTAACCCTTCTATGACTGAAATGGGTAGCTGGGTTTTGTTGAAGTGAATAGACATCTATAGTAATTTGGTATAGTATAAATGTACTAAAAAAGATATAGGTTCGAATTTAAATTAGAATTAACCCTTGTGAAAGTCTACGTTAAAGCTTAATTACCTTTTCTACTCTCAAGAAGCCATCGTCACCGGTCAATCGAACAATATATGTTCCTTGTGCCAATCCATTCATATCAATAAGAAGTTCTGCTGGTCCAACGGGAAGCTTTCTGCCTGCCAAATTTTGAACAAATTGGCCAGATGAGTTATACAGTTCGGCTCTAATATTTTGTTCTATTTCTAAATTAAATTGAACGGTAAGTAGGTTACCGTCAGCAATAGGGTTAGGGAATAATGTTCCACCGTTGGGATGCGGAGGTACAAGGGTGTCCTGACTATAGACTTGTGCAATATATGTTCTGTTCTGTTGAGGTCCATCCCCATAAAAACCGGACATCCATACTTCTGAGGGGATAAGCGTACCGTCTGAATCATACATATTTTGTATTGCAAAGTAATCTCCCCAGCGTTCGTAACTATCACTATGTCTATCAACGAACGTTGTTCCTGCCTTAAGATCTATTGGTTCTGAAAAGGTGGTGTCATTTCCTAATTGAACAGCGCCAACACCAGGGTGTCCAGCGGTAGAAGTGTAATTAAAACCAATTAAACATTGAATCTGATTTTCTTGTACACCAGTCCAAGCAAGGTTTGGGTAACCATAGTCGCGTTCAGGATGATAAAAAAGTCTACCTGTTATTTTTGGATTATTGTTGGACGCATTGGAAATAAATCCGTGAAATATCCCCGCATTGCTATTGTTTCCATGTGCCGTAGTACTTACAAATTGTATCCAATTATCTTTTTGAATGGCTCCAAGAACGCGACCGTCATTCGTTTGTAACCCTTTGGTTGCATCTGAGGTATCTGTGTCTGCCTGTTTACCGTTGGGAGGCACTCCATAGGGTATATTGGAAATAAGAGCAGTCGTATTGATAGTAGTATCGTTAAGGTTTTCTTGAAGCTCAATTAGAAAAATAGTATCGTTCTGAAGATCAAAATTTCTATTAGATAAAAAATACAGTTTATCCGCTATGTTATCATGTCCCCTGACCGCATGCAGGTTTCGGGTAAACTTTCCTTGATGGCGAATTTGCGTATATACAGTTGCATTGATGTCTCCACCATTAAATCCGGCAAATTTATCTAAGTGCCAGATGACAGATCCATCAAACCCCACTTGCCAACTCACTCCAGGAATAATCAAGTTGGCAGTGATTACCAGACCGTTCTCGCTCAAGGAAATCGCTGGAAAATCAGTCCATCTGTTGTTGTTCAATGGGTTTCCTGATAATCGATACACGTTCCACGGATCAGCTGGGTTATTTGTTGTACTGAAACAAACTATTATTCTGCTATTCGCTGCATCATTGTCTTTAAGAAAGACCAGAATGAATCTATCTTGGATTGGGTCATAAATAAGCTTAGGGTCATAGTAGTTTTCAAAGGAACTTCCTCCAGCCATTTGACGTAAACTCTTGATTCCAATGGGTCCAGGCATTATTAGTTCTCCTGAATGGATGTCCAATGCCCAAAATGTTGAATTCACCGCCGCACATAACATTCCGCCCTTGCTTATTGCCATGGCGTTATCATTTGGAATGCCCCCAGTATAATCATAAGGACTGCCGGAAGGGGTTAATCTATAAAGCGATGTCCCGTATCCCTTTTGCGGTTGTGGAGTGGAATGGGTCTTGGAAGCCTGAGATGTAACCGGGAAATTTTTAAAGTTCTGTTTTATCTTTTGAATAGCAAGAAAATCTTGATAGCTGTCTCCACCAGGCTTGGGTGCGCCAGTGGGGTACATGTATCCCGTTGCTTCATTAGTTGATTGAGTCATGTCTATTGTACCCATAAACTCTGCTTTCATTCTTTTTGAATGAAATGAGGTGTTTTGGGCATACAACTGGCCGACGATACAAACTAAAACAACGAATACTCCTCTCATTAAACCTGAATTACACCCGGATTATAAACTCTGTGTTCTGGGTTATTATTTGCCATTTCCAATCCATAACTCAACCAGGCACGGGTTTCAGCTGGGTCAATAATGGCATCAATCCACATTCTAGCCGCAGCATAATAAGGACTAGTTTGCTTTTCATAGCGCTCTTCAATAGTCTTCTTTAGAGCTGCCATGTCTTCATCATTCAATTCTTTACCACTTTTTTTGATTCTTGAAGCCTCAATTTGTAATAAGACTTTTGCCGCTTGAGCACCTCCCATAACGGCCAATTTGGCATTTGGCCACGCTACAATCAATCTAGGGTCATATGCCGTTCCGTTCATGGCGTAATTACCCGCTCCATAGCTGTTACCAACAATTACTGTAAACTTGGGTACAACGCTATTCGCAACTGTATTGACCATTTTTGCGCCATCCTTTATGATTCCGCCGTGTTCACTTTTACTACCAACCATGAACCCGGTAACGTCTTGAAGAAACACTAGGGGAACTTTTTTCTGATTGCAGTTGGCTACGAATCGGGCTGCTTTGTCCGCGCTGTCACTGTATATAACGCCGCCAAATTGCATTTCACCCTTTGCATTCTTGGTGACCTTTCTGTTATTGGCAACTATGCCAACGGCCCACCCGTCAATCCGCGCGTAGCCGCATAGGATGGTCTTGCCATAAGTTGCTTTGTATTCTTTCCAGCTTTCCGCATCAACTAAGCATTCTATGATTAGCTTGGAATCAAAGGGTTTACCGTCGTGCGGTATGTGTCCGTAAACCTCTGTTGTAGGCCTTTTTGGATCTTTGGCTTGTATTCTGCTATAGCCGGCTGTGGGACGTGATCCCATTTTATCAACCAGTTCTTTGATGGTAACTAACGCCTCCTTATCATCCTCGCATTTATAATCGGTAACGCCGCTTAAATCACAATGCGTATCAGCACCACCGAGTGTTTCATTATCAATATCTTCTCCAATGGCTGCCTTTACTAAATAACTTCCCGCTAAGAAAATACTGCCACTGCCTTTGACAATAAGGCTTTCGTCGCTCATAATTGGCAGGTAAGCTCCACCTGCAACACAACTTCCCATAATGGCTGAAATCTGAGGGATATTCATGCCGCTCATGATGGCATTATTACGGAATATTCTGCCGAAGTGTTCTCGGTCAGGGAAAATCTCATCTTGTAGTGGTAAGAATACACCAGCGCTATCTACTAGGTAAATAATAGGGGTATGATTTTCAAGAGCAATCTGTTGTGCTCTAAGATTTTTCTTTCCTGTTATAGGAAACCAAGCACCTGCTTTTACGGAAGCATCGTTAGCTACCACAATACATTGCCTGCCTTGAACATATGCTAGGACTACTACAACACCGCCTGCAGGACATCCACCATACTCTTCGTACATCTCGTCCCCAGCAAAAGATCCTATTTCTAGGCAAGGTTTCTTTTTGTCTACCAAAAAACTAATGCGCTCTCTTGCAGTGAGTTTACCAGAATCACGTTGCTTTTGTAGTTTTTTTTCTCCGCCGCCTTTTTCAATTTTAGCGTGTCTTCGAGCCATCTCGCTTATTAAAAGCTTAAGCTCATCTTCATTTTTATTGAATGCCAGATTCATGGTGGTATTGGGTTTATTTCTGTCTTAGGTTTATCTCTTGAAAATAGTCCCAAGAGCTACGCCCTAAGTTAAAGAACACATCTAAAGCACTCAAGTTGCTCATGAATCCATTTTTTTGCTCAAAAACCTGAAGATATGCAGGCGTTTTTATATCTAATTTTTCCTTTGGATGCAGGCTACGCGCATCATTGACGTAGGGTGCGGTCTCATAACTCGAAGTAAAAGGTATTTGGGTGGATAATTCCAACCAATGAAAAAATAATTGGATTGTAGCCAGATTGAGCGACCATAAGGAAGAATATTCTTTTTTTAGGAGCACCTCAACATCTGGAAATAAAACTTCAAAAAACGGGCTGTTAGCATATGCCGTTTCAATAGACTTTAGGTGTTTACTTACCCAATCTTCTTGATAGGAAATAGGTGTTGTTAGAATACTTTTTATACTGCGGTCTACAGGAACACTCAATGTTTGTTTCCCATTAGGTCCGGCAATATCCATCCGTGATCGGTAGCTTTGTTTTTGGAAGTTTTCTTGTGACTCTAATAGTAATTCTTCACTCTGTACAGCATAAGCTACCCAGATTACGGGTGGAAAATATGCGGTAGAAAGAAGCGTTTGCATGACTATTTCTTGCGCTTTCTCACGAATTGTACAATTTGATAAATACCAAGGGCAGCAATAAAATACCAAAAGTAACTCTTGCGTTTTCCCTCACCATTTACCGTAGTAAAGACTCTGTCTGTACGGATTTTTTCCATCCCCTTTCCGTGCTTGTCATAACTCATCCATATGAATACAGGCTTTCCTACTATATGATCTTGTGGCACGTATCCCCACTTGCGCGCATCTAAACTGTTGTGACGATTATCTCCCATCATCCAATAGTAGTCCTTTTCAAATGTGTAATTAATGGATTCTACCCCGTCAATAAATACTTTGCCCTCACTTGTAATGCGCAAGTCATGTCCTTCATATTCTCCAATTATTCTTCGGTATGCATGTACATTCTTTGGTGTTAGTTCTACCGTAGATCCTGCTGAAGGAATGTATATGGGACCAAAATTGTCCCAGGTATCGTTGTAAGGACGTTCACCATGACCGGTATCTGGATTAGGAAACAATATTTCTTGTGCTTGTCCTTCTTCAATTTGAAGCAGGCCAGAGGGCTTTGTAGTATCAACAGGGGTGCCTGGTCTATTCGCAATGACCGGCCAAATCCTGACTACATTGGGAAGCGCAAGAATTTGTTCCACATGCTGTTGTTGTAAAAACATAATGTAATCCGTCTGTGTGCGCTGGTACACATCTTGGTCAGTAGGGTAGCGCCGCTGCTCATCATCTGTTAGATAGTTGATGTCAAAGTCCTTTTTGAGTCTTGAACGACTGAAACCTTGACCATTGGTTTGAATGTAGTATAGGAATTGAGGATAACTACGATCTGGAAATTGCATCGCATTTCCATTGACAAACACTTTGGTGTCTATTACCTCCAAACTATCTCCAGGAGTTCCAACACAACGTTTTACGTAATTTTCTTTTTTATCCACGGGCATATTATCCATTGGATAGTTGAAAACCACAGGGTCGCCTACCTTAACAGGCGAAAACGCGGGCAAACGTAAATAGGGAATTTGTGGCCAACTCAAATAGGAGGGGACGCCTGCAAATGGCACTTTATTATGAACCAACGGTAAAGAAAGCGGTGTCATTGGAATACGTACTCCGTAATGCATCTTGGATACAAAGAGAAAATCACCTACCATAAGACTCTTTTCCATGGAGCTTGTGGGTATGGTGTAGGCTTCAAAGGTGGTTGAACGAATAACCGTTGCCACAACAATAGCAAAGAAGATGCTATTGATTCCTTCGCCTAAATTCTTCTTTATGAACGTATCATCTCTACCCCAAAACTTTAACTTTTCTTGGTAATTCAAGTAGCCTAGATATAATCCAAAGCTTGCCATTACGGCTGCCGTTTGCCACGTTTTTCTGAATTTAAATACATGGAGTAATTCATAAATCATGATGATTCCCATTACCACACCAACAACGGGGATACAGTATAGAATGATCCAATAGCTTGGTCTTTGGGCAATTTTTACCAATACATATGCATTGTATACGGGTATAAAAGCTTCCCAAGCCTTGCGCTCTGCGGCGACATAAAATTTCCAGCTCATGGCGCCGAACCATAAGGCTTGAATTAAAGTAAAAATGATGAATTCCATGGGTTGAAATTAGGTTATTCTATTTGGTTGATGTGTTATAATCTTGTGAAAGTAATTTAGAGGCTTAATACATCTTTCATACTAAAAACTCCTGTTTTACCAATGATCCATTCACTTGCGATAATTGCCCCTAAAGCAAAACCTTCTCTGTTTTTCGCATGGTGTTCCAAGCTGATTCGGTCAATATCACTGTCGTAAGTCACAGTATGCGTTCCATAATAAGGGTCAATTCTATCTTCAGTTATCTTGATTTTTCCAAGCTCATCCTGTTGTGACCATCCCGAATATTCTTCGTAAGCTTTAATGATACCTTCAGCACTAGAAATGGCCGTTCCAGAAGGAGCGTCTTTTTTACCGGTGTGGTGTATTTCATGAATACTTGGGGTATATGTTTTATGCTTAGACATAAGTAATGCAAGCTTTTCATTCATCTCAAAAAACAAGTTGACTCCAAGAGAAAAATTTGACGCATAAAGAAATGCCCCGTTGTTTTGAAGTGCGGTAGCATCGGCCTCTTCTTTATGGGCTAACCACCCTGTAGTGCCACTTATAACTGGGATGCCAATGCTTAAAATGGACTGAATATTTTTAAGGGCAGCCTTCGGTTGGGTAAATTCAATGGCTACATCAGATTTTGAGACGGCTTCAAGATTTAATTCTTCACCGTTATTGATATACACGATTTTGTGGCCCTTCGTCTTGGCAATTTGTTCAATGGTTTTTCCCATTCGCCCGTAGCCGATGATTGAAATATTCATGGTAGACTTAAGGTTAATTTAATTCCGGGTGTTCGTTGTGCACCCAAAGTAGAATTGGACTGTATGATTGACGGAGCAATACTTAAATCATCATTTACATCAAAATCGTAAAGATGTGCATCAATGTTGGCATCTAATATGCTCAAAATGTAGACTCCAATAATTCCAAAGAATGCATATTCTCTTTGAGTGCGCAGTGCCTCCATGTATCCAATCGTTTCATTTGCAACGCCGCTCGCAGTGGATTGATAGAAAGGAGAGGGTATAGCACTAAACAACTCTGGTGCATAATTTTCTAAATCCGTGAGTGTAGTCAGGGCAGGTTGATCTATGATTAATTCAAGGATTTCTCTATAGGACTTAAAATCGTTGTCTAAGTCAGTATAATAATAACCCGCTCCTCCTATAGCACCCCATACAATAGGGACTTTCCAATATTTTTTATTGTACGCTTGTCCGGCGCCAGGGATTAGCGCCAAAGTAGTCGCTGTCTTAATATTGTGTTTGGCGGATTCACTATGAGAATGATTATGTGTGATTTCTTGAGCACTTAACCATGGATGTGCTGTGAGTAATAAAAGAATACAGAGCCTTTTAGTCATTCAGCTTCATAATTATCTTTTCCAATTCGCTTTCACTGGTAAAATCGATTTGAATCTTTCCTTTTCCTTCTTCTCCCATAGAAATCAAAACTTTTGAATCAAAGAAGGTCGTCAACTGTCGTTCTAAATCTTTTAATTCCTGTGGCTTCTGAATTCGTTTCTTTTTGTCCTTTGGTGACTTGAGAACTCGTACGAGTTCTTCTACTTTGCGCACACTCAAGCCATCCTTTAAAGTTTTGTAGTATACTTTAATCTGTTCTTCTTCTGAAGGTAGGTTTAAAAGGGCACGAGCGTGGCCCATGGAAAAGACAACGCTTGAACTTCCTTGGCTGCTTTCATCCAAATTTTCGTTTTTATGAAGCTCTCTTAATTCCGCTTGAATAAGCGCTGGAAGTTTTAGGAGTCGTAAGAAGTTTGTTATGGTTGAACGGCCTTTACCAAGTCGTTGGGATACTTGTTCTTGAGTGAG
>PXYR01000008.1:0-13429 GCA_003023665.1 Bacteroidota bacterium | reverse complement strand
AAGGGCATCATCATTAAAATTCCGTCTAGGTTGGAACGGGTTGGTGGTAATTCGGTCCAATGGAATGTTCGCCACAGTTCCAACGAGCTTTTGAGCTCCTTTGTCTCTGACATTATTAACTTTTGCTGCCTCATCTCCGAGTATAGCGCCAAGACCTTTTCCCATTACGCGCTTCGCCATGTGTTAATCTCCTTTTGCGATTAATTCCTTTGCTAAAGTTAGGTAATTCTCTGCGCCCTTACTGCCTGCGTCATAAGCAATGATGTTTTCACCGTGCGAAGGAGCTTCACTAAGTTTTACATTCCTATGGATAATCGTTTCAAACACGAGTCCTTCAAAATGTTGGCGCACTTCCTCTGCAACTTGGTTAGATAAACGCAGACGTGAATCAAACATAGTTAGCAACAACCCTTCTATGTTTAGAGATTCATTGTGTAATTCTTGAACTTTCTTAATGGTGTTCAACAACTTACCTAGGCCTTCTAAGGCATAATATTCACATTGTATGGGCACTAGAACGCCGTCAGAGGCCGTTAGGGCATTAAGCGTAATAAGACCCAATGAAGGTGCACAATCAATGATTATGTAGTCGTATTTATCTTTTATAGAGGCTAACGCATTGGTTAAAAAGAATTCACGCTTTGGCTGGTCAATAATTTCAAGCTCTACCGCAACCAAGTCAAGTTGCGAGGGAACTATATCAACATTGGGTGTGCTTGTTGAAACAATCAGTTCTTCAGCGGATTTAGCACCCTCAATCAATTCATAGGTGCCGCTAGATGCATTGTCATGACTTAACCCCAATCCACTTGTGGCATTCGCCTGAGGATCCGCGTCAATGATTAATACTTTCTTTTCTAGTGCGCCCAGGGCGGCACTTAAGTTAACAGCCGTAGTAGTTTTACCTACGCCACCTTTTTGGTTAGCAACTGCAATTATTTTACCCATGGATTCTTTCTTTTGTGCAACTTTCAAATGTAAGAGAACGAGAGGGCAAAAACTAAAAAAGAAATTAACAAAGACTCAAGGGATGATTGCCTATTAGGATGCGTCTAATTGTAACGCAATAAGTTCTGAATAATGCCCACCAGCATTTTCTAATTCTGCATGATTCCCCTTCTCAATCACGGCTCCATTTTCAAGACAAATTATTTGATCGCAATGTTTTACGCTGCTGACTCTGTGGGCAATGATTAAAGAAGATATAGAGGAGGTAGCCTGCTTAATATTACCTAAAATCAACTCTTCAGTTTCTGTATCCACCGCGCTAAGACAATCGTCAAAAACCATGAGCTTGGGATTTTTAGCTAAAGCACGAGCAATACTAATGCGCTGCTTCTGTCCGCCACTTAGTGTTACACCCCGTTCACCAACTTTGGTTTCGTAGGCATTTGGAAATTCAACAATGTTTTCATGAACTCCGGCGGCCTTAGCAGCATTTTGAATGTTCTTTTCTTCCGATTCGTCTAATCCAAAGGAGATGTTTCTAGAAATTGTATCGCTAAACAAGAACGCTTCTTGAGGCACCCATCCTAAATATGATTTTAAGGTAGGAAGGTGCCATTGTGTTAGGTCCATTCCATCCACTAAAATTTGACCACTATTTGGGTCATATTGCCTTACTATCAATGAAGTGATGGTGCTTTTTCCTGCGCCCGTCTTTCCCAAAATACCCAAGCTTTCTCCTGCTGCTAGTGTAAAACTCACATTTTGCAGTGCAGTAATGCCGCTGTTGGGATAGGTAAAGCTTACATTTCTAAATTCAATAGTTCCCTGAAAGGAGTCAGGAATGTATTCACCGGATTTAAAATCAGGTTCTTCACCAAGGAATTCATTCAGCCTTTCCATTGATGCGGCAGCGCTTTGTACAAGACTAGTCACCCAACCAATAGATGCGATTGGCCAGGTTAGCAAGTTCACGTAATAAATAAATTCAGTAATATTTCCTGCTGTAATCTCTCCAGCGAAATATAATTTTCCACCAACAAAGATGGTAAGTAGGGTGCTGATGCCTACCATGAGAATCATGATTGGCTGAAAGGTAGCGTTAACGCGAAAGAGTTCTTCATTTACTGCCCTGTATTTCAATGCTTCCTCCTTGAATTTGTTGCCAAACCAGTTCAGTTTATGATAGGATTTAATCACACGCATTCCGGAGAAACTTTCTTGTGAAAAGGTACTTAGAGTACTCAATTGCTCTTGAACTGCAAGTGATTTAATATTGATCAAGTTGGCAACCTTGTAAATTAAAAAAGCAAGTAATGGGAGAGGGGCAAGCGTCAAAAGAGTAAGCTTTGGACTCACGCTGAGCATTATGGAAATGACCAGTATAATGGTAAATCCTGTATTCAATGCATACATGATTGCAGGGCCAACGTACATTCTAACTTTACCAACGTCTTCTGAAATTCTGTTCATCAAATCTCCTGTGTTGTTTTGCTTGAAGAATCGTTGAGTTAAGCGCTGGTATTGGTCAAATACAATATTCTTTAAGTCGTATTCTATATGACGTGACATCACTACGATTGTTTGCCTCATGAAATACATAAATATGCCTTGCAGAATTGCTGAAGCAATAATGTACAGTCCATATTTGATGAGTTCCCATCGGACTATATCATTTTGGACTTGCCCAGTTTTATAATTTTCAATGACTTCTGCAATGGTGTCGAAGGAATTTCGAATGAGCAAGGCAGGAAAAAGCTTAAATACCACAGAGATGATAACGAACAAAGCCCCCACGCCCAAAAGCCACTTGTATTTGATGAGGTATTTGTTAAGATATTTTAATGCCTGCATAGGTTATTGTAGGTAGTATCCGCTGTATATTTGGCTTTAAGATAAAGTTCTTTGCATGCGGACAAACAAAAATAACACCTCTTTACTGAAATCGGTTCAGTTGATTTGCCCCAGTGTGCTAAATACCCTAAATATTTTATGATAACTCGACGACACATCCGAATAAAAGTGTTGCACCATCTCTATGCCCATGCGGCGGATGCTGAATCCAGTGCGGCTGTTTTATTAAAAAACTTGAACAAAAGCCTTGAAGAGGTCCATCATCTTTTTGTTTGGGATATATCTGCCCTATTGAGAATTTATAGTACGGCTATTCATAGATTAGAAAAAGTGCAGCAAAGAAATGTCGCAGATACTGATTTGGAATCTAGAATACAGGCATTTGTAGCTATTCCATTTTTCAACTTGGTTCAACAGGACCATAGGCTAATCGCTTTTAAAGAGGGGGTTCATCCAGATTGGAGCCAATACAGCTCTCACTTCATCACTATTTGTGATGATATATTTAAATCCGAAGAGTTTGATAAGTTCCTAGAAACAAAAGATGACTTTGCGGTTCAAAAACGTTTGGTCAAGTTCATTTACCAACATCATATCGCGGAAAATGAATTTTTACACGATATCTATGAAGACATGCATGTTGGTTGGGGAGATGACCTGGATGCCGCTCAAATGATGAGTGGTAAGGTTATTTCTAGCTGGAATGAGCAAGGAGATATAGTCATTCCTAGTCTTTACAAAGATAATAGCGATGCTGAGTTTGGTGCATTTTTAATGCGAAAGTACTTTGAGTTTGCACAGGACAGTCAAACAAGGGTTGAAGCGAAAAGTAAGAATTGGGAGAGTGATCGCATTGCAAAATTAGATGTAGTCCTCATGAAATTGTGCATTGCAGAATGGCGAGGAATGGAAGAAATTCCAGTGAAAGTAAGTATGAATGAATACCTTGATTTGGCAAAAGAATACAGTACACCTAAAAGTTCTTCCTTTATCAATGGTATTCTTGACAAAATCGTTACTAATTTGCGAGACGAAGGTTTATTGAATAAAGTAGGCCGAGGAATAATAGAATAAATTAAATACAATGAAAAAAGTAGTTTTACTTGCCACCGGCATTTTTATGTTCACAGCATGCAATAGTGCTGCAGATAGAATTGAATCCACACCAGAGAACACCACGAATGAGGCATCTGAAGGAATGATGGAAGCATTGCCGTCCATTGCTTTTGAAGCAGATTTCCATGATTTTGGAGAAATTTCAGAAGGTACTGTGGCCGAACACGTATTCACCTTCACAAATGAAGGCGATGGACCGTTAATTATTTCAAATGCGCAAGGTTCATGTGGGTGTACGGTTCCAATTTGGCCACGCAATCCAATTGCACCTGGTGCAACAGGTGAGATTAAGGTGAGTTTTAACTCCAAAGGTCGTGCAGGAAAGCAGGATAAGCGCGTGACGCTAACCACGAATGCTGTACCGCAAACCAAAGTTCTTAATATTACGTCAACGGTAATCGCAGAAAAATAATGTTCTATCAATTTTTACAGGCAGATCCATCAGGTGGAGGAATAGCCTCTTTTTTACCGCTAATCATGATCGTACTGGTCATGTATCTATTCTTTTTCCGTCCTCAGATGAAAAAACAAAAGGAGGAAGGAAAATTCAGAAATGAGGTTAAAAAAGGAAATAGAGTAGTGCTGACCTCGGGAATACATGGAAAAATTCTTGAAGTTGGAGATACGTACTTAATCGTTGAGGCTGAAAACTCAAGATTGAAAGTTGAGAAGAGCGCTGTTAGCAAAGAGCTTAGTGCACAATATCAAACTAAAGAGAAATAATCAAAACCGGCTTTAGCCGGTTTTTTTTGCCCATGACGAGCAGATTGATACATAAAGAATTTCTTTTATTCATTTTGCTTTCGAGCATCATCTGGTTGTTATTGACTATTGGTAAGACAGAACGAACCGAGTCTATGACCATGTACGCGGTTTCGCCCTCTTCACGCGTTAATGAGTATTACTTAAAAGACTCCATAATCCCTTTTGAAATTGAGGTAAGCGCCTCTGGTATTAATTCACTCCGATTTAATCAGTTGAAGGAGTATCAGGTGAATTTAAAGGAAATAGATTTCGCTCAAAAGGAACAAGGGCTGTTGGAAGTGCAATCATCAAACGTATTGTCTCAATTAAACACAGCGTTTAGAGGCACCTTTAGTTTTGATGTGAAATATCCAAAAATCGTATTCCCCTGCGAGCATTTAGAGCGAAAAAAAATTGCAGTAGCCATTCAATCAAGGACAAATATCAAACTACCCAGAGGGTATAAATGGATAGAGGAACTAAGATGCAAGCCAGATAGTATAGAGGTTGCAGGCGCTTTAGATCACATAGCCAAGGCAGAATTGTGGGTAGAGCTACCTGAATTCACATGGAAAGGTGGACATTCACTTAACTTGCCCCTGAACGGGATAGATAATAAAGTGAGTTCCATAGACTACACGAAAGTGGAAGTAATAGGAGCCACAGCGCTTTGGGTTGAGAAACGATTTACCAAATCAATTGTAGTCGATCAGAAAATGCACGATATAGAGATTTGGATTGCAGGACCAAGCCAATATCTTACCAATGTGACCTTGGAAGAATTGGTTCTTTTTACAACAATCGAAAGCCCAACATCAATAAAAATCGAAACGGAAATCTTAAAGGATAAAATTTCATTACTTTCTATTCAGCCAAATTCTATAGAACGATTGGAATGAAAACATCAAAGGTAATTTGTATCACAGGAGGCATTGGTTCTGGAAAGAGCACGCTTTGCCAATTGATAGAATCAAGGGGGTATTCAGTCTATTACAGTGATCAACGCGCAAAGCTTTTAATGAACTCACAACACAATTTAGTTCAGTCAATTACTGATCTGATTGGTGAATCAGCCTATGAAAGCGGTACTTTGAATAGCTCCTTTATTGCCGATTGTATTTTTAAGCAAAAGGATTTAAAGTTGGAGTTGGAATCTTTGGTGCATCCTTTAGTTAAGGAAGATTTCCTTATTTGGTGCAATGAAAGTGGTGATGAAATAGTCTTTAAAGAGAGTGCTCTGGTCCTTGAAACTAAAGACAAGAATTGTCATTTTATTGTAAGTGTAATTGCCGATGAAAATACACGAATCGAAAGAGTCAAAAAAAGAAGTCCAGAAATAAGCGAATCAAGGATAAAAGAAATCATTTCAACTCAGTATGCTGATCAGTTCAGGGAAAAACATTCTCACTTGATTATTGAGAACAATGGCAAGGTAGATGAGCTTGAAGTTAAGGTTGATTACCTTCTTTCTAAAGTTATCTGAATCAGTCCGTTAGCAAAAGTCTGTGTTCCAATATTTTTCCATTCGATACTAGACTTATTTTCTCTAAATAAAGGTACACCTGCGCCGAGCGTAATGGGTAAATAGGTTAAAATCATACGATCTATTAGTTTTGATTCGTGGATTCGAGCGTTGGTAGCACCGCCTCCAATAATCCAAACATTTTTGTTTTCCTTTTTAAGACGTTCAACCACGGTTTTATCGGGTTCTGTAGTAATCTTAATTTCATTATTGCTAAGGTCAACCTCTTGCTCTTTACTTAGTACAATGGACTCTTTGGAACCGTAGGGATATTCTCCTTCAAAATTTATGATTTGTTTATAGGTATTGTAACCCATGACCACCACATCAATGCCCTCGAAGAATCCATTGTATCCGTAATCCTCATCTGGAAGTCGATATCTTGGATTTTCTAAAAAATCTACACTGCCTTCCTTTGTGGCGATATATCCGTCTAGTGTTACTGCTGTATATAACGTGATCATATAAATGAGATTAAATTAAAGCAATTCATTTGCAAGGTTAGCCAATTCACTGCGCTCTCCTTTTTCCAGGGTGATGTGCGCATAGATTTCTTGTCCTTTAGCTTTGTCCACTAAATAACTCAATCCATTTGATTGTTCATCTAAATAAGGAGTGTCTATTTGTCCAACATCCCCGGTAAATATGAACTTAGCGCCGTCTCCAGCACGAGTGATTATTGTTTTAACCTCATGGGGAGTTAAATTTTGGCTCTCGTCGACAATGAAAATGATATTGGCAAGTGAACGGCCACGGATATAAGCTAGTGGTGTAATAACGATTTTTTCCTTTTCAACCATTTCTTCAAGCTGCTTATACTCCTTATCACGGTCGCTAAAAGTGTTTTTAATCAATTTCAAATTATCCCATAAAGGCTGCATATATGGGTTGATTTTCTCTTTGGCATCTCCGGGGAGGTATCCTAAGTCTTTATTTGAGAGAGGGACAATAGGTCTTGCGAGATATACTTGTTTAAAATCCCTGCGTTGTTCTAGGGAGGCGGCAAGCGCAATAAGCGTTTTTCCCGTTCCAGCAACACCGGTAAGTGAAACTAATTTGACATTAGGGTTTAAAATAGCATGAATAGCAAAAGCCTGCTCCGCATTCCTTGGCTTAATGCCGTACACAGATCGTTTTTCTACATGATCTAAAGATTTGTCTATTGCATTAAAGTACGCTAGTCCACTAGAATTATCAGACTTTAAAACGTAATAGCTGTTGGGGAATGGTTGGAATGTAGGGTTCTCTGCAACCACCTCATCAATATCTAAGGATTTTTGTGCGTATAGTTTAGTTAGCGTCTCTGCGTTGAAATTTTCTACAATGGATTTGCCTTTAAAGAGCGCATCCATATCCTTGATCTTTCCTGTTAAATAGTCCTCACTATTTAAATGTAAGGCTTTAGCTTTTAGCCTGAGATTGATGTCTTTGGTAACAAGAGTAGTGCTTCTTTCTGGTTCTAAATCTTGAATATTTAAAGCAGCATTAATGATGCGATGATCCATTTTTCGACCTAACACTTTTTCTGCATCTATTCCCTTGTGGGTGGTGTCCATGATAACTCGGAGATTACCGTGAGTTGAGCCGTTCAGAGGAATCCAATTGGTAAAATCTTTGTTGCTCGTTATTCGGTCTAAAGTTCTGATGAATTCTCTTGCCTCATAATTTTTGGAATCGTGTCCTTTTTTAAACTCATCTAACTCTTCTAAAACGGAAATTGGCAATACCACATCATGTTCTTCAAAACAAAAAATTGCATTGTGGTCGTAGAGTATGACCGAGGTGTCCAGCACAAAAATTTTGGTACTGGCTTTTTTAGATTTTTTGGGCATGTACTAAGATTTAGTATTGCTTTTAAATTATTGAATAATAGCTCAGGACTCATTAGTTTAAAATGATTTACACGCCGAGTTATTAACCATTATTAACAAGTATGGGCGGCCCCATAGGGCCGCCCATACAGACACATCTAACACTTGGAGTATTACTTAACTCCAATCAATACACGAGGCGCAGCCTCTAGTATTTCTTTTGTGGCTTCATTCTCGAATTGTTTAAAGTTATTCGTGAATTTCATAGCCAATTCGTTTGCCATAGCATCATAAGATTTCGAATCCGTCCAAGTGGACTTAGGGTCTAATAAATGAGCAGGAACTTCAGGGCATGATGTAGGCATGTGTAATCCAAATACTTCATGTTCCTTATAAGTGGCCCCATCAAGTTCACCATTCATTGCGGCCTTAATCATTCTTCTAGTGTATTTCAAAGACATCCGGCTTCCAACTCCATAAGGACCTCCGGTCCATCCTGTATTGATTAACCAAACGTTTACGTTCGCCTCTTTCATTTTTGTTGCGAGCATATTTGCATAGTAGGTGGGATGTAGGGGCATAAAAGGTGCTCCAAAACAAGCAGAAAAAACTGCTTTTGGTTCTGTAACTCCCTCTTCTGTACCTGCTACTTTGGCCGTGTACCCGCTTATAAAATGATAAGCTGCTTGACTAGGGGTTAATTTTGAGATGGGAGGCAAGGTGCCGTAAGCATCCGCAGTGAGGAAAAAAATGTTTTTTGGGTTATTGGCCAAAGAACCAGGCTGAATATTTGAAATATGTTCAATAGGATAGCTCACACGCGTATTCTGTGTGATAGTGGCATCTTCAAACTTTACACTGCCATTACTATTGAGAATTACATTTTCAAGTATGGCGTGAGGCTTGATAGCATTGAAGATATCAGGTTCTTTATCGCTGCTTAAATCAATGACTTTAGCATAACAACCACCTTCAAAATTAAAAATGGTATTATCTGCGCACCATCCGTGTTCATCGTCCCCAATGAGTTTGCGTTCTGGATCTGCGCTTAAAGTAGTTTTTCCAGTGCCAGATAAGCCAAAAAATATGGAGGTGTCGCCGTCATCTCCAACATTAGCTGAACAATGCATACTTAAAACATTCTTTTGATAGGGCAGAATAAAATTCAGCGCAGAAAAAATCCCTTTCTTTATTTCTCCTGTATAGCCTGTACCTCCAATAATAATGCACTTGTCGGAAAAATCTAGGATTGCAAAATTTCCCTGTCGAGTGCCATCTAAATTTGGATTGGCTTGAAAGCCTGGGGCATTAATGACGGTCCATTCAGCATCAAAGTCTGCTAATTCATTGTCTGCGGGTTGTATGAACATGTTCCCAGCAAACTGGTTTGACCAAGGAAATTCATTAATTACTCTTACAGACAATTTGTAGGAAGGGTGCGAGCCGGCATAAGCGTCTCTTACGTAAACGTCTTTATCATTTAAATACGCACAAACCTTGGATTTGAGCGATTGAAATTTTTCAGGAGAAAAAGGTTTATTTATTGGTCCCCACCAAACTGAATTTTCAGTGAGATCATCTTTAACAATGAATCTGTCTTCTGGGCTTCTCCCGGTGAATTTGCCTGTATTAACGGCAATCGCTCCATGTGAGGTGCGAACGGCCATGTTCTTATCTAAGCTATGTTGCTCTAGGAGATCCGCATGAAGATTACTAAATACTTCTTTTGCCTTAATGCCCAATGAGCTTAAGGCTTCTAGGTGGTTCTTAGAAGTCATGAATTAGTGGTTCTTAGTTGTAATAGGTTGAGCAAAGTTACGCACTAAACGATATAAATGGGCTTCTGAATGATAATTTATCCTTTAATTCAAATTCACTTATTCACAGAGGGAGCTATCAAACTCAACCAACCTGCTATAAAAAAGAGTCCTCCTATAGGGGTAATTGGTCCCAAAAAATTGAAGTTCAAGCCTATAAGTGAATCCATAACAAGTAGATATATACTTCCGGAAAAAAGGAGAATACCTATAGACCATAGCCATACGGTTAATGGACGGTACGGATAATTTCGTAGGGCCAATAAAGCAATTGTATGCAGGATGTGATAAAAGACTGCAGTTTTAAATGATTCTAGGCTGCTCTGGTCCAAGTATCGTGCTAAAGTATGGGCGCCTAATGCTCCTAATCCTACCGCTGATGCACCTAGAAATGCGATTAGTTTATTCATACTAGGAAGTTAAGTAAAGCATCATGTTAATAGATGTTTTATAATTAACGTAAAGTTAGTTACCTGTTTTATTTGAAACACAGTTCTCCTATGGTAATTTAGAGCTAAATCCATTCATTATGACTTCAGTATTACTCATAGGAGCCGGGCTCAGTACGCAAAGCTTGGTACCTTATTTAAAAAAATTGATTAATACACATGATATCTCTTTGCGGGTCGTAGATCAAGACGTTCGTCTGGCTGCCTCTAGAGTGGGAGAGCCGGTCTCAAATTGTTCTTTTGGTGCTTTGGATATAAGACAAATAGATGCCCTTGAAAGTGAAGTACGTCAAGCAGACGTAACAATTAGCATGGTGCCGGCTCATATGCATTTGTCTATTGCCAAAGCTTGTTTAAAATACAACAGTCATTTGCTCACGGCATCTTATCTGACTCCTGAAATGGAGGACCTGCATGACCAGGTTAAAAAGGAGGGCTTGGTGTTTTTAAGTGAATGCGGTTTAGATCCTGGTATAGATCACATGAGTGCTATGCAGCTATTAAACAGCATTAGAGATAAAGGCGGTACTATTAAACTCTTTGAAAGCTTTACTGGCGGACTTTTGAGTCCATCATCTGAAGGTTCAAATCCCTGGCGGTATAAGTTCACATGGAATCCGAGAAATGTTGTTCTGGCCGGTCAAGGGGGAGCTGTTAAATTTATACAAGAAGGAAAGTACAAGTACATACCCCCACATATGGTGTTTCGTAGAACGGAGTTTATTGACGTGGAGGGTTATGGCCGATTTGAAGGCTTGGCTAACAGAGATTCCTTAAAGTATAGAGATGCCTACGGATTAAACGATGTGGATACACTGTATCGTGGAACATTGAGGAGGCCCGGGTACGCTAGAGCTTGGGATAGTTTTGTAAAACTTGGCATGACGGACGATTCCTATGTAATTACTGGGCTAAGCCAAATGTCTTTTAGGGATTACACCAATCTGTTTTTGGCCTACAATCCACACGATAGCGTGGAACTTAAAATTAAACACTATCTCAATATTCCTCAAGATTCAGAAATTTTCAATAAGCTTAAATGGGCCGGGTTGTTCTCTAATGAAACCTTTGAGTTTGATGAAGCCACACCTGCACAATGTTTGGAATACATCTTGAGAAAAGTGTGGACCATGCAACCTGATGATAAGGATTTGATTGTGATGTTTCACAAGATAGGTTGGCAGCAAGAAGGTCAGATGATGATGATAGAAAGTTCCATGGGAGTGGAGGGAACCAATGCTGACAACACTGCCATGGCTGGCACAGTTGGTTTGCCTTTAGGTATTGCTGCAAGATTGGTTATTGAGGGAGGAATGCCAAAGGGTGTATTGCGTCCGTTGACTAAGGATTGGTATGACCCCATTTTAGATGAATTAGCACAAAAATTTAATGTAAAGTTCTCTGAAAAGAACGTAGAATACGCGGGCTATTAAAGACTCTTGTAAAATGGGGCGAGTAATCCCTTAGCCGCATCAGTATATTGCTGAGGAGAATCGTAGAGTACAAGCTCTTTTTTATCTGTTTCTTCTTTTTTCTCCTTGGTGAATTTGAGTATTAATCGATTAGCTTCTCGATTCTTTTGAGGCTTTATATAATAAATCTGGGATGGATATAAATTCTCTTCTAGAGCGGCATCAATCATATTTTCAGCGCGTTCGGCAGGCAGAATGCACCAAAAACTTCCAGAATCTTTGAGTAATCTTGACGTGTGCTCTATGAGCGAGTTAAAGTCAAGAGTTAGCGCATGTCGTGCATTTGCAACACCATTGTCAGATTTTGTTGGACCATTTTCAAAATAGGGCGGATTTGAAATGATTATATCGTAACCGCTACCTGATTCAAATTCTTGTAAAGGTTCATGATAACAGATCATTCTATTGGACCAAGGACTTGATATAAAATTTTTGGAAGCTTGTTTGGCACTAGGACCATGTATTTCTACGGCATCAATAAAGGCTTCTTCAAATCGCTGTGCCATTTGTAAAGCAATGACGCCGCTACCTGTTCCTATATCAAGAATATGTTGAACGTTGTTAAATTCTTCATCTTCTCCAGCCAATGCTCCTAAGAGACATCCATCTGTATTAACGCGCATAGCACAAAGATCATGCTCTACGGTAAATTGCTTCATTTGAAAGGGTCCTACGAATTTCATGTTTCACCAATCAGTCCAAAAATCTTAGGTCGCAAGGTGAAGAAATACACGATATTAACCAAGGCAAAAATGAAATAATAAAAGTTGGAATCAACAAGGGTGTAGGTTAAAAGAATTAGAGTTCCTAGTTGAACCAATACCCATCTCCAAATGTGGATTTTAGTGAGAATTTCAAGTTTTTCTAAAAGGTTGTCAGATCCGTTGATTTCCTTCATGCCATTGTTCCAGACGTATCTACCTAATAGCACGAGTACGAATGCTATTCCTGGAATAGCATAGGTGTTTCCCTCAAAGGGAAGGAGTAGAATTTCAGCAGATTCGCTTCCTACATATAAAACAACAGAGGTCAGCACAAGCTGAATCATCAAAAGTGCGCTGAAAATCAAATGGAGGAATCTAGGATCGTATGGTTTCTGTTCGTTCATCTGCGATTAAAGATCTAAAAGACCTTCGGGCAATTCAAGATAAACTATTTTATTCTGATGGTCAATTTCTTTGATAAAAGCCTCTACGGCTGGGACAAGAAATTCTTTTTCGCCCTCAATCACGAATAAATTTTGAGCCGAGTTTTCAATTACATCTATAATGCTCCCAATACTACTGCTGTTTGAAATTACATTAAAGCCTATGATTGCTTTATCATAAAATCCTTCTGTTACTGAGGGAAGCATTTCTTTTGGTAGATAGGCTTGACAACCAACTAAACTTGACGCATGTTCAGGGGTTACATCTTCAAGTTTAACAATGAGTTTTTTCCCATTGAGCTTACCGCGTTCACTAAAAAAAAATGGAATCAGCTCTTGGTTAATTTCCAAGAAAACTGATTCCAAATTTTTAAAGTATTGTGGAGTAGAAGAGTCTATGAATAATACCATTGACCCTTTATAACCATGGAGTTTTGTGATTTTACCAAGTAAAAAGCACTGCTCCTTTTGCACAATTACTCTTCAGTTTTTTCTGTAGCCTCAGCAGGTGCTTCTTCCGCAGCAGCCTCAGCAGGTGCTTCTTCCGCAGCA
>PXYR01000086.1:3944-7276 GCA_003023665.1 Bacteroidota bacterium | reverse complement strand
AAGGTCTTTAGAAAAAGTAGCTCGCTCGCTCATCATTGAAGCTATTTTACCTAAAAACGCTTCTTTGTAAGTGAGACCACGTTTATCCAACTCGCGTTTTAATTCAGAGGCCAATTGGTCTTGGCTCAACCCCCGAAGGTAATTTTGATTAAACCACTTCCCTTTTTCAAAATCAAACTTAGCGCCAGATTTGGAGACCTTGCTTAGATCAAACGCACTAATTAATTCTGTCAAGTTAAAAATTTCTTGTTCTGTACCCGGATTCCAGCCAAGTAGCGCAAGCATATTGATGAATGCTTCTGGGTAAAACCCAAATTCGCGGTAGCCGCTTGCAGACTCTCCTGTTTCCTGGTTGTTCCAATCTATCGGAAACACAGGAAACCCTAGTCTATCACCGTCTCTTTTGCTTAATTTACCGGGGCCGTCTGGCTTTAACAATAAAGGAAGGTGTGCAAACGCCGGGCAGCTCCATCCAAACGCCTCATACAGCATTACGTGAAGTGGAGCGGAGGGCAACCACTCTTCTCCTCGAATCACATGAGTAATTCCCATTAAATGATCGTCTACAATGTTTGCTAAGTGGTAGGTTGGCATACCGTCCGCTTTGAACAAAACCTTGTCGTCCATATTGTTGGTATTTACGCTTACCCAACCACGGATAGTGTCTTCAAAGCGTACCTCATGATCTCTTGGCAATTTGATGCGCACAACATAAGGTTCACCGGCGGCCATTTTAGCAGCCACCTCTTCTTTGGGCAGCGTCAATGAATTTTTCATGTTGCCGCGCGTGATATAATTGTATTGCCAATTTGCTGCTCCTGCTTCTTTTGCCATTTGTCTCATGGCATCAAGTTCGTCCGCGCTGTCAAAAGCGATATAAGCCTTTTCCGCATCCAATAGCCGATCTGCGTATTCCCGGTACATTTCTTTTCGTTCGCTTTGACGGTATGGCCCGTTTCCGCGGTCTTCTCCACCAATTCCTTCATCTGGGCTGATTCCACACCATGCCAAAGATTCAACGATATATTTTTCTGCACCAGGAACAAACCGTGTCTGGTCTGTATCTTCAATGCGCAACAAGAAATCACCACCGTGTTTCTTGGCAAATAAATAGTTATATAATGCAGTGCGTACTCCACCTATGTGTAATGGCCCCGTTGGAGACGGAGCGAAACGAACGCGTACGTTTGAACTCATTGTCCTGTCATTTGAATTGGTGCAAATGTACAATCGCTTAAACCATTAGGAAACACTAACTTTGTTATTATAAACACATGTAAAATATGTACCCAGAAGATATGATTGCGCCCATGCGCGCAGAACTTGCAAATAGCGGATATACAGAAACAAAAACACCAGAAGAGGTTGTTTCTTCGATAACAGCACAGGGGACTACCTTGGTTGTTGTAAATTCTGTTTGTGGTTGTGCAGCAGGATCTGCCCGTCCTGCGGCTATAGCTGCAGCCAAGTCAGAGGTTAAACCAGACCGAATGATAACGGTTTTTGCAGGAAACGACAAAGCGGCCGTGGATGAGGCCAGAAAACATATGCTGCCCTTTCCTCCTTCATCACCATCAATGGCGTTGTTTAAGAACGGGGAGTTGGTTCACATGATAGAACGCCACCACATAGAAGGCAGAACGGCTCAAATGATTGCGGGTAATTTGCTAGGCGCTTTCGAAGAGCATTGCAAATAACTCATAACACCTAGTCATGGATAAAAGTAAAAATATAGAGACCCTGGCCATTCATGGTGGTCAGCACGCTGACCCTACCACGGGAGCGGTTATGCCTCCAATCTACCAGACATCAACCTATGTTCAAGAGTACCCTGGTAAACACAAGGGTTTTGAATACAGCAGAAGCCAGAACCCAACGCGTTTTGCTTTGGAAAGGTCCATAGCCTCCTTAGAGGGCGGAAAATTTGGTGCAGCCTTTGGCTCTGGGCTTGCCGCTATTGACTGCTTATTGAAGTTTTTGAAACCCGGTGATGAAATAGTTGCTTGTAACGATCTGTACGGCGGTACGTACCGACTGTTTACAAAGGTTTTTTCAGAATACGGCTTGAAGTTCACATTTGTGGATATGTCCAATGACAATTGGGTCGCGGCAATTAGTTCAAACACCAAAATGGTATGGATGGAAACACCAACGAACCCCATGCTTAACGTCTTGGATATTGCGGCTGTTTCCAAAAAGGCAAAATCCGCAGGAGCCATGATGGTTGTTGACAACACGTTTGCGACCCCGTATTTGCAGAAGCCGCTTGACCTTGGGGCAGATGTTGTTATGCATAGCGGAACCAAATACCTTGGCGGGCACAGTGACGTTGTACTAGGGCTATTAGCTACTTCCAATAAAGAGATAGCGGACAAGATGTACTTTATTCAAAATGCCTCTGGGGCAATTTTGGGACCAATGGATAGTTTTATTGCCTTAAGAGGTATAAAAACACTTCACGTTCGCATGGATAGACATTGCGAAAACGGCGCTGCGGTGGCAGAGTTTTTGGCGGCTCACCCAGCGGTTGATAAGGTGTATTGGCCAGGATTAAAAAACCATAATGGACATGAGGTTGCAAAACGCCAAATGAAAAAATTTGGCGGTATGGTAAGCTTCACCGTAAAAGGAGCGGGTTTTGAAAAAACCGCAGACGTTGTGAGCTCATTTGAGGTGTTTACCTTGGCAGAGAGTTTAGGGGGAGTGGAGTCTTTAGCTGGACATCCGGCGTCCATGACACATGCATCCATTCCCAAAGAAGAAAGAGAAAAAGTGGGGGTAACGGATAATTTGATCCGTTTATCTGTAGGTATTGAGCACATAGATGATTTGATTGCAGACCTAGCAGAAGCCCTAGACAAATAGAACAAGATGAATAATAAATTTGCGGTTATTGGTTTGGGCGTATTTGGCTCAGCAATCGCCAGAAAGTTATCAGAACGCGGGGCCGACGTAATGGCTATTGACGAGAACGAGGAACGCGTACAGCTCATTTCTCAAGACGTTGCGTTTGCGGTTCAGTTAGACGCTACTAATTCTGCAGCATTAGAGAGCCAAAACCTTAAAGAGGTTGATGCTGTGGTAGTCAGCATTGGGTCTAGTTTTCAGGAAATGCTCTTGTGCGTGTTTCAGCTTCAAGAGATAGGAGTAAAGAAAATTATCGCCAGAGCCCAAGGCGCGGTCCAATTTAAAATATTGGAAAAAATGGACGTTGATGAAATTCTAAGTCCAGAGCTTGAGGTTGCTAATAATGTTGCAGAGCAATTGACCAACCCAGGCGTTAAAATGTGCTTACAATTACCAGATGATTACGAAATTATTGAGGTAGAAGC
>PXYR01000086.1:0-3293 GCA_003023665.1 Bacteroidota bacterium | reverse complement strand
TGCGCTTCAAAAGCATCCATACATATGTATGCCAGGGTATTAAGTCAAGAACATCCAAACATCCCCATACATGTTTTTAAACCAGGGAAGGTGGATACGCCAATGCAAGAGACCATAAGAAACACAAACAAGGAGGATTTTCCCGCGGTTTCTGCGTTTATCGCAGAACATGAATCGGGTAATTTGATAAAACCGGAAAGCGTTGCGGAAGAATTACTGCACGTAATACAATTAAAAGAAAAACCCGAAGTGGTTTTTTCTACATCACCTATCTAACACTTAAATATGAGAAGAGTAATTTTTGCGTTAAGCACAGTATTTATGGTAATGTCTTGCCAGAACAATCCAACCCCAACCGCCCAGTTTATTAGACAAGATATTGTTGGTGAATGGACCATGACCCAGGTTGCCTACAGCGGTGAAATGCCCAACCCGTTAAATCCGTCTGCGTTGGTGCAGTTCTCAGGCTTGGGCACTCAGCTATCGGGGAAAGTGAATATTTATGAAATGCCAGACACAGGCAATATTGATATTTCATTTGTTGCAGATTTGAGTTCGATTCAAGTCCCGGTGTCGTTGGAAAGTTCGGGTTCATGGACGCTTACGAATAATGACAGTACCTTAGTTTTAGATAACGATAGCGTGAGCTTCAATTTTGTTATGGTAAGCGGGTTGCCCAATGAACAAGTTTGGACAACTTCATTTATGCAAATTCCAGCGGATAGTAGCTATTGGGCAGATATTGATTTAGAGTTGACATTGGTAAAATAAGAGACCCGCAGAGATGGCGAGAGTTTTAACAGGAATTCAGAGTTCCGGAAGACAACATTTAGGAAATATTTTAGGAGCTATTCTTCCGGCAATTGAAATGAGTAACGACCCCAAAAATGAGGCGTACTTGTTCATTGCGGATCTTCATAGTTTAACTACGGTAAAAGACGCAAAACAGCGAAAGGACAACCTAATTGCTACAGCAGCGGCATGGCTTGCTTGTGGTCTAAATCCAAATAAAGTGGTGTTTTATGCTCAGAGCCATCTACCAGAGTGTACAGAGCTAACGTGGTATTTAAACTGTTTTACACCATACCCAATGCTTGCCAACGCACACAGCTTCAAAGACAAGAGCAACAATCTTAGCGATGTGAACGCCGGTCTTTTTGACTACCCTGTATTAATGGCGTCCGACATCTTATTGTATGACGCTGATATTGTCCCCGTTGGAAAAGATCAGAAACAGCACTTGGAAATAACCCGTGATTTAGCATCTAGTTTTAACCACCAATATGGCGACACTTTTGTTCTTCCTGAATCTAAAATTTCGGAATCAGTTATGACGATTCCTGGAACAGACGGCCGTAAAATGAGCAAGAGCTATGGCAATGTGGTAGATGTGTTTTTACCGAAAAAACAATTGAAGAAACAGGTTATGGGTATTCAAACAGACTCAACGCCTCTTGAAGACCCAAAAGACCCAAACACGTGCAATGTGTTTGCATTGTATAAGCTCCTGGCTACAGACGAGCAAGCGAAGCAACTTGCAGAAAAATACAGAGGAGGCAACTTTGGATACGGGCACGCAAAGACGGCGCTACTTGAATTGATATTAGAAGAGTTTGGTTCGGCTAGGGAGAAGTTTGATCATTATATAGAGAACCCTGAAGAAGTTTTCTCCGCCTTGAAAATGGGTGCAGAAAAAGCTCGTCCTGTTGCTCAGGCCACATTAAACAGAGTGCGCAACAAACTTGGTTTTTAATACTGTGAAAAAGATAGGAAGCTATATACATCACACATGGTATTACTTCTGTGCGTTGATTTCTATTTTGATTACGTTGCCGGCGTTGTTAATTTTTGCTCGTCCAGGAGCAAAGTATTCCATATTCTTTGAGATAGG
Organism: Bacteroidota bacterium; assembly: GCA_003023665.1. Classification (GTDB taxonomy): domain Bacteria; phylum Bacteroidota; class Bacteroidia; order Flavobacteriales; family Schleiferiaceae; genus UBA10364. The sequence continues at coordinate 1,402 of PXYR01000086.1, read as the reverse complement.
CAAGGTGTGGTCTTGGATTTATCTTCTGTTAATGGGTGTTCTTCCCCGTCCAAAAAAGTATTCTTTACAACACAAAGGCCCATACGTTTTGGCAGCCAACCATTCGTCCGATATAGATATTCCCCTAACGTTTTTAGCATCTCCCTCGCCGGTAGTCTTCATGGGAAAAGCGGAGCTTCTAAAACTCCCTCTTTTTGGCTACTTCTTTAAGCAAACCTCTATTGCTGTGGACAGAAGTTCTTTTCGCGGCAGGAAACAAGCTCTTTTAGACGCAGACCAACGCATTAAAGACGGTTATAGTGTTTGCATTTATCCGGAAGGAGGAATTCCGTCACAAAAACATCTAGTGGGCCCGTTTAAGGCCGGAGCCTTTAAGCTTGCCGTTGACAACCATGTTCCCATAGTGCTCATGAGCATTTACCAAAGTAAGTTCCGATTAGGCGATTGGGGAGAGCCGTCATCATTAGGACCGGTAGACACCGCTGTTATTGGCGAATTTTGGCCTAACCCTAAAGCTAAAAACCCTGTTCAAGATTTAAGTGACCGCTGTTATTTGGCATTGGCTAAAGATTTAAAAAACTGGGGTCATGAAGGGAAAGTTGCCCTACCTTTGAACGAATAAGCAATGACAATGAGCATTAGTCTTGAACAAATCAAACATTTAGCGCATTTAAGTCGTCTTGAATTCAGCGAGGAAGAGCTGAAAGAAATGCAGGGCGATATGGGGAAAATATTAGATTTTGTAGCACAAATAGATGCTTTAGATCTTTCTGGAATTGAACCGTTGACGCAAATGAGTGATAGCGTAAACGTGATGCGCGAAGATCAAACGAAGGGAATGATTCAGAAGGAAGAGGCATTAAGAAATGCCCCAGACGCAAACTCTGATTATTTTCGGGTGCCCAAATTCGGGAAGAAAGTTTAAAACCTTTTTCTTCTAGCAATTGTTTTCTTTTAAAGCCAATCACTATGAACATTGCTGTAATTCAGGGAAGCCCGCGTTCTGAATCAAATTCACTTAAGGTAGCTCAGTTTCTTAGCGAAAGCCTTATGAGCAGGCCAGGCGTGAAAACCACCTTGGTAAATTTGAAAGACCTAAACTTTCCCAATTTTGACGACCACGGTGAGCTGGATCAGGCTCATCAACTACAAAAAGCGTTGTTGTCCGCAGACGGCATTTTGTTTGTTTTTCCAGAGTATAACGGCGGAATGCCCGGCGCCATGAAGAACGCGTTGGACTACTTTCGTGCAGAATATAACTTAAAACCTATGGCGGCCACCACAGTAAGCGCGGGTCCTTTTGGCGGCATCAATGCTTGGCACGCTTTTCATTCTTGGGCATTGTATGTAGGCGGCATCCTGCTTCCTAACAATTTAAAAGTGAGCAACGTATCCAGCCTTT
>PXYR01000085.1 GCA_003023665.1 Bacteroidota bacterium | reverse complement strand
CGCAAAATTAGTGAAGAATAAATTCATGTAAAACTCTTGACCACTCTTCTGTTCCAATATCCCAACGAAGACCGTGACCTGCGTCTTGGTACACCTCTTCCCTATAATATGAACCATTGTGGCGTTGTACTGCGCCCATAGCTGTCTCTAATGGGGCCACATCATCCAATGCACCGTGCATCCACAGTAATTGCTCTGTGTAGTCTTCCATATTCTTACCAATGTCAAAATTGTATTCTGTAATCATGGATGAAGGAAGGCTTAAGCCCGTGGAATTTTGCATAATCACATTGGCAGAACTTTGAGGGACCTCCAGGACCAACTTCTCAATTGGAATTCTAGATCCTCCTGCGGCGGCAGGACCGGCGGGTAATGAACCTAATGAATTGGCAAAAACAACCATTCGGTCAGACTCAAGACCTCGATCTTCCAACCACAACATGATTGCATCATAATCTGCAGCCATGGTTTCTTCATTTCTTGAAGTTCCTGTACTTTTTCCAAATCCTCTATAATCGTACATAACTACACCATATCTATGCTTACCGCCCAGATTAGCCATCACTGCAACAGTTGACCAAAAGCCATCCATTGAAGGGGCATTTCCATGGAGATAAACAATAATGGTATCCGATTCTATTTGAGAAAAATCGCCTAAGAACAAACCATAAATGGTATCATCATCGGATGGGGCTGTGAACAGATGCAGCTTATCCTCATCTACGTGATATTCTGGATCCAAATCCGCATTGGTAAAAATGTAATCACCATCACCCCGTAGAGCATAAATGAGCCAATATCTGAACACGAATTCAAAACAAACCCTAAGGCAATACAAAACAATACTTTTTTCATCTTTTAAAAATTTAAGGCTATTCCCCAATAAAGTCCTCTCCCCCCAAGTCCAAACGTAGAAGGAACATAGGCTTGCGGAATCATAATTTCTCTTGTTGGGTTCACAATTTTATATTCCGTTTGAAATTCTATCCACTTGTAGCGCAGTCGGTAACCGGCACCCAAGGATGGAGCCAATATTTGTCCTCTATTGTATTCGGTCAAAAACCAGGTAGGATCAACCCATGTATTCGCGCTAAGGTTTAGTATGTGTGACCCTTGCTGCCAGAAAACGTTGAATCCAGTTTCCGGGTAAATTCTTGTGGCATAATCCCGACTGCTTACAAACAGATTACCTCCATAACTGTAAGACAAACCTGGCAAGATTCCGCTTGATGGGCGCAGTCCTTTCACCACACCTCCATCTAATTGTATTGTTCCAAAAAGTGCACTGCTTAATTGAGCAGCACCATAAGCAGTAGTGGCATTTGAAATCCCTTTTGCGGCGTAGATTCCCATAAGAGGTAGGCTCCCAGAATTTACCTTAGGTCTTCCAAGTGTAGCCCCAATTTGAACTTGTCCTTCCTGTAGCGGAACAACAATTTTAGTAGGCGCACAACTCATACAAAGCCCAATCAAGGCGAAATACATTGATTTTCTCACAAATCGTTTATAACTCATTAAAAAAACTTATTCGGAGATAGTGTACAGAAATAGAATATTGAACCTATTCCACCTAAATTTGACACTCCAAATAATCAAACATAATGGAACAACACGATTGCATCATCATAGGTTCAGGACCCGCAGGATATACCGCAGCTATTTATGCAGCCAGAGCAGATCTCAAACCAATAATGTATATGGGCTTGCAACCCGGTGGACAGCTAACAACCACTACGGAAGTAGACAACTTCCCAGGATATGCCCAAGGTGTTGATGGAAATGCCATGATGGAAGATCTTAAGAATCAAGCAGAAAGATTTGGAACCGAAGTTCGTTTTGGCTTGGTGACAAAAGCTGATCTTAATGCTGAACAAGGCGGTTATCATACCCTAACTATTGACGAGAGTACGCAAGTTCAAGCGCGAACTGTTATTATATCCACGGGGGCCTCTGCAAAATACTTAGGACTTCCCGCTGAGGAGAGATTCATGGGATTTGGTGTGAGTGCATGCGCAGTTTGTGACGGATTTTTCTACAAAGGTCAGGAGGTTGTGGTTGTAGGAGCAGGAGATACTGCGGCAGAAGAGGCAACCTATTTAGCAAAACTTTGCCCTAAAGTAACCATGCTTGTGCGCCGTGACCAAATGCGTGCTTCTAAAGCAATGCAAAATCGGGTAATGGCTACGGAAAATATTGAAGTCCTATGGAATACGGAAACCTTAGACCTCTTGGGTGATGACAAGGGTTTAACAGCAGTTAAAGCCAAGAATCGACTAACAGGTGATGTAAGTGAAATTCCAGCATCAGGATTCTTCGTCGCCATTGGGCACAAACCAAATACAGATATTTTCAAAGGTCAAATTGATATGGATGAAACAGGCTATATCATCACCAAATCGGACTCAACGGCTACCAATTATCCCGGTGTTTTTTGTTCTGGAGATGCTCAGGATAAAATATACCGTCAAGCCGTTACAGCGGCGGGAACAGGCTGTATGGCAGCCCTTGAAAGCGAAAGGTATTTAGCCGCCCTTGGCCACTAAAAGTGAAAGACAATTACAACATTAAATCCTGATAATAGTTATCAGGATTTTTTTATTGTAGGGGTATCCAAAGTCCTGAAGGCAACCAATTTTTCTCCAAGGTCAAAAATTGGCTCGCTTGAGTATTGCGTTTGAAAATTGGCTCAATTTGTCCCGAGCAAATAATGTTTCTACTTATTTGTTGGCCGTTATCGTAAGTATATAAAATCCAATTATAACCCAATGGGATTTCATCACTATCAAACTTTAAACGACCTGAATTCCATGAATAGGTAATACCTGATAAATCATATAATGTGTCTTCAACAAAGTGAAAAGGAGAATTACCCAATTTTTCTCCCATGCCCATTCTATTATATACCACAACTTCTTGTCCATTAAATGGATAGGGTCTTAAATTATATTGGCTTAAGCGAATACCTGGATGTGCCAAAGAATAACTCTCTTTTGACGTTTTGAATTCAAATACAGCGGCATCTTGATAGGCATCCAGAAATACGGTGTTCTTTTGGGTATCAAGGTTATCAATTTCTGGCCTAAAGTGGAGTTCTAAATCCAAAAAGTGTCTAACCTGCGGTGTCCAAAACAAACCGTGAATACAGACTAAAGCATACGTCATTTGACGAATTCTTTTAGAATTGGGTACAGACAATTCCGGAATCACCCACATCCAAACCAGTAACCAATGCATCTCCACACTTCCATTATAAGCGCCCAATCCAAACAAGGCTAAGCTCATTATTACCAATGATTTAGACCATAATCTTAAATTATTAAAAAAGATAAATAGGGGCCACCAAAGAAGTAATGTGATTCCCAAAAACGCTAGTACAGATTGAATGCTAGTGTTGTGGAATCGTTCCCCAAAATGATAGGTAAACGTTACCCAATTATTTTCCGACTGCCAGACTAAATATGGAGTTAAAGCTAAAGCTGTAATGGCAATAGCTAGATACAATGTCCATTCTCCTCTTTTAGACCAAAATCCAATGGCCAGCGCCAATACTAAAAGTATTCCATGGAATTTTGAGTACCCAAGAATAGCTGTCAGAATTCCTAGGATGACCGCGTTTTTAATGGTAGAAGCTGAAACCCATTTCTTAAAGGAATGAAGAACCAAGAAACCAGATAAGACCATTAACGTATCTGGTAGCGCGCCACCCACTAATAAATGAACTCCTGGGATGAGCAACAATTTGCCCAAAACTTGTTCTTTGGCAATCATTGCAAACAATATTGTGGCAAAGAGAAAAGGTAGTCTTAACGTAGAGGTATTTGTCAAACTCGTTATCCAACCAATAAGTGGTGGATGATCAAAATACCCCAAGGAAATCTGCTTACCCCAACTAAAATAATAGGCTTCATCTGCAGTAATTGGAAGCAAATAAAAATTGCCCAATAGAAGCAAAATCGTCAGGATTCGGTATTGATTTTGATTTAGAAACTCCTTCACTACTGCAATGTAGCTAAAAGCAATTTATCCACTAAACGCTCCGGTAGCAATCAAATAAGGAAGCAAAATATAGAGAACCACTCCTTTGATTAAAAAGAATAAAAACATTCCTATCGCAACCGGCAGTCCCACAGCCTTTATACCTTCTTTAATCCCTTTTTCACGGAATACCTGCAGATATCCTCTCAAGAATTTCGGGGTTAGTGTAAATCTTTTCTTTGTCAAAAGGTTAGTTGTTTAAAATCTTTAAAATTACTGATGATGTACTTCCGTTATAAGCCGGATTCTGTACCCTAAAGGGCCCTTATCATTTATCTAGTCCTAACTTCACAGTTAGGATCCATCTGCCTACCCCTCGTGCAGTAAACTCTTGACGGATAGCCAAGTCCAATGGAACACGATATACATGACATTTCAGCGCGTGAGGTTTACCATGCCACTTTAGTCACCTAAAGTGCGGTAGGCTCTTACCCTACCTTTTCACCCTTACCCGAAGGCGGTATTCTTTCTGTTGCACTAGCTGTCCTTGCAAGCAAGGCCTTCCCGTTAGGAAGCACGCTATCCTCTGCTGTCCGGACTTTCCTCTTCATATAGAAGCGATAAGGCACGGAAAAATACGAATCACCAATAATTTCAAAGATCACTTGCAAAGTTAGTGCTTGGAAAGCAAAATCTCTACCTCAGTTGCACCATATCCTCCATCTGCAAAATCTGCAAAATAATAATTCAGTTTACCCATTTTAGAGAGCATGTGGTGTACTTCATCTTTTAATCTCCCTGAGCCAATTCCGTGAATAATTAACACCTTATTGATTTTTCTCTTTTTTGCCTCATTAATCGTTTGACGCGCCTTATCCAATTGATAATTGAGGATTTCATACTTAGTCATGCCATAAGTGTTTTCCAATAAGACATGACTATGGAGATCTATAGTTAATCTGTTGATTTGTTGTGCTGAAACTGCTCTAGGGGTTTCTTTTCTATCTTTTATTGGCACATCTCCTATTTCCATGGTTTGGAAAGGCAGCAATTCATGCCTTTCATAAGCGTGTTCGAATCCAGCATCATCTTCTATATAAATGATGTTTCCAACAATACGAGAAACAACCGCAATTCCTGCGGCATCTTTAAATCTTACTTTATCTCCCTTCTTATAAGGCATAACTAAAAAACCCCGACCAATGGCCGGGGTTCATAATTAAGTGATTTTATTTCTAACTTCTAATTACCAATCGTGAGGTGGAAACATCGCCTTCAACAATTACTTTGACCATATACACTCCATCCGGTAAATCGGCATCAAAGAGCACTTTATTTTCACCGTACTTCGTTTCGCCTGTCTTCACATTAACTGTACGGCCCGTGATATCAACAATTTCAATTTGATATTCAGATTCTACCGCGGTAGTAAACGATACATTGAAATTACCCATCGACGGGTTCGGATAGAGCCTCACGTTGGAAGCTAAACTCATTTCCTCTAATCCAACAGTGGTCTTCAAACTTTCGCATTTCGTATCTGAAGTCATACAAACCGACTCATCCACAGTCAAACATACTTGGTAAACATCTCCTGAATCTGCAAATACGTGAGTAATGGTGTCGCCGGTTCCATTAGTTCCGTCCCCGAAGTCCCAAGAGTAAACATCTCCAAATGAGTTAGTTGCGTCAAAGAACACGGTTTTACCATTACTATCTAATGTGTAAGTGAAGTCCGCAAATGCAGTATCTTGATAGTATTCTACGCTCACGGGAACAAGTGTATCGGAACACTTGCCACCAGATTTGTAATGAATGCGACCAGTGAAATTTCTAGGATTATTCGCAGCGCCCGCCAAAGAACCAAAGCTAAGACCTTGATAAATAGTGAGCTCATTGTTTTGAGCCCAGACTGTTCCGAAATTAGCACCCGTTCTGTACCTGATACCTTCAGAAGTTTGAATTCTCAAGGAAGAAGTTACCCCGCCGGGAATGGTAAATGGCTTATTTAAAACAAAGTTGGTCCAGTTTCCTGTATAGGTAACCGTTACCGTATCTACATATACCCAATTTGCACTGTTCCAATTGGTTGCAGTTAAAGTGGTATTTGCTAAATAAGATACCCAAACAGTTACCGAACTTCCAACTGTAGCATAAGTAGTTAAGTCAAAACCGGTAATTGGCGTACTTTCTGCGGGTGTAATACTAAACGCAACACCCGATCCATTTGTAGACAGACCATTATTTGGAGCTAGGTTGGTTTGTAAATAATAGGTAGGTTCTTCATAACCTAAATACCATGTTAGTTGACCCGGGTTGGCTACAACAAAAGAATCTCCGGTTGCAGTAGCAACGGTATCCGTTGGGCTGGCATACCATCCGAAAGTTAATCCATCAAAAGGCTCCGCATGTAAAACTCCGAAGGGATCTGTAGAACATATGGTATCGTTTGACGCTACCTTTGGTATTGAGCCAATATATCCAACATCCATATAGGTTAAGGAATCATTAGTAGTATATTGATCGTTTGATAAAGTAGTGTAGCCCACAATGTCTACGTTCGTAGCACCAGCAAGGGAATTGAAGTCACCCACCAATATAGTATCTGTTTCTCCAGGCAATAAAGTGTCAATATAATTAAATGTCATAGTGGAGTTCAGGCCTCCTGAAAGGTCTGTATTCACAGAGAAATTTGATGCATCATACAAACCTCTATTCTCCACAATTGCTTCCACTACAGTAGAAGAATCTCCACAGGTATTGATTGCAACCAATAAGTCACTTAAACGAAGGTCGTGTTCGCAAGGCGCACCTATAGTAATAGGACCAGCCCAAGGACTGCCAGAAGCTCCTCCGCACAACGCACGGACGTATACGTCAACCGAATCGCATACACCTAAAGGCATACTGACCGAATCATTATTAACGGTAATAATCGTACTAGACCCAGTTGCTTGTCCGAATCCAACTGGACCCGAAACTATCTCCCATGAAGAGGCATTTGAGGTCCAATGAAGATCATAAGAACCCGTCGTAACGTTAGAATAAGCTAAATCCAAAATTGGGAAATTACAAGGAATCTCGTATACGTTCAATTCATCAATCCCCACACCTTCTCTTTGAAAAAATGCATCAGAAGTAAAACGATGACGGAAATGCACTGTTTTACCGGCAGAGTTTGGAACCACGGCTAGTCTGTTTTTCCAAGACGCATCATTATCGCCAGACCACCACTGATTTTGCGTATCCGTATACCAATTATTAGAAATAACTCCCTGTGTCAGCTTCGTCCACAAAACATCATTGAATGAATACTCTATCCATGTCTTATCAAAGAACTCTG
>PXYR01000007.1 GCA_003023665.1 Bacteroidota bacterium | reverse complement strand
TGACCTAAGTTAGCGCGCACAGTCCCCTTATTCTCATAAATTTTTCAAGGACTTAATGGTTCAAAACAAAAAACCCCCGACTTACGCCGAGGGTTCATTTTAATCCTAGAATAAGGTGTTAAGCTTCTCCCGTAGGTCCGCCAAAATTTAAGGGCACCTGTGGCGACTCGGGCGTCCTCACACTTCCGAAATTTTGTTCAAAGCGTGCAACATTATCACCTAAAGCACCCAACAAACGCTTTGCGTGTTCTGGGGTTAAAATAATGCGCGATTGAACTTTAGCCTTTGGAACTCCTGGCATCATCTGAATGAAATCTAAAATGAATTCTGTTGGGCTATGGTTAATCGCCACGAGGTTACTATATACCCCCTGAGCCATTTCCTCACTCAATTCAATATTAATTTGTCCTTCTTTCTTTTCCTCTGCCATGATTTCTAGCCTCTCTTATTCAATGTCTACACTTAACGTTTCTTGCATCTGCGCATATTCCTCTTTGGAACCTACCACAGTGGATCGGTATTTCTTAAGACCTGTTCCTGCTGGAATCAAATGACCAACAATTACATTTTCTTTCAATCCTTCAAGCGTATCTTCTTTAGCGTTTACAGCTGCTTCGTTCAGTACTTTGGTAGTTTCCTGGAAGGACGCTGCCGATATGAACGATTTAGTTTGTAATGAAGCTCTTGTAATACCTTGTAACACCGGTGCAGCTGTTGCTGGACGAGCATCACGTGCAGTGACTAAAGCCTTATCCTCACGAGTCAAAATACTGTTTTCATCACGTAAATCTCTCGAGCTGATAATTTGACCAACTTTCAAGCTTTCGCTTTCGCCAGCATCTTCAACCACTTTCATTCCAAAAATGTTGTCATTTTCCTCTATGAAATCGACTGCATGAACAAGATTCCCTTCAAGGAATAGTGTATCACCTGTATCCTCAATCTTCACCTTACGCATCATCTGACGCACAATTACCTCAAAGTGCTTGTCATTAATTTTCACCCCTTGAAGTCTGTATACCTCTTGGATTTCATTAACCAAGTAAGACTGAACAGCGGTTGGACCTTTGATATCTAAGATATCATTAGGTGTAATTGCACCATCTGAAAGTGGAGTACCCGCTTTCACGAAATCGTTTTCCTGAACGAGAATCTGCTTACTCAAATTAATCAAGTACTTCTTCACCTCACCGGTACGACTCTCAATGATAATTTCACGGTTACCGCGCTTAATCTTACCATAACTCACAATACCATCTATTGCAGCAACAACAGCGGGATTAGATGGATTACGTGCCTCAAATAATTCAGTAACACGTGGAAGACCACCGGTAATATCACCCGCTTTCGCACTCTTACGTGCAATCTTCACAAGGATCTTACCCGCTGCAATTTCCTCACCTTCTTCTACCATCAAATGCGCACCAACGGGCAATGTGTAATGTTTTACTTCATTACCATCAGCATCCATCACTTGGATAGTTGGAATTAGTTTACGATTACGGTTCTCTGATATCACTTTATCTTGGAAACCTGTCTGCTCGTCAATCTCAACTTTATAGGTGGTTCCCTGAATAATATCCTTGTAAGCAATCTTACCAGGAGCTTCAGCAATAATTACAGCATTGTACGGATCCCAAAGTACAATCTCAGCGTTTTTCTTCACCTTTTGACCTTGCTTCACCTTTAATATACCGCCGTAGGGAATATTGTTTGTCATTACTGTACGACCAGTTTTCACATCTACTAGACGCATCTCACCAGTACGACCGATAACGATTTTCTCGCCATTCTCGCCATCTACAGTACGAACATCTTCTAATTCGATTTTACCGTCAAACTTGGCTAGGATTTTATTTTCTTCTGATACGTTACCCGCAGTACCCCCAACGTGGAATGTACGTAGTGTAAGCTGCGTTCCTGGTTCTCCAATCGATTGAGCTGCAATAACACCAACAGAGTCACCTTGCTGAGCCCCTTTATTGGTAGCAAGGTTTGTTCCGTAACATTTCTCACAAATACCGCGCTTAGTTGCACAAGTTAATGGAGAGCGTACTTCAACAACTTCTATTGGAGAAGCATCAATTCTATTGGCAATCTCTTCAGTAATTAATTCTCCTGATTCGATATAAACCTCATCTGTCAATGGATCAACCACATCATTTAAAGAAACTCTACCGATAATACGCTCTGCAAGCGATTCAACGATTTCTTCACTTTTCTTCAATGCAGTTACCTCCAAGCCACGAAGCGTTCCACAGTCTACTTCATTGACCACCACGTCTTGTGCAACATCATGCAAACGACGTGTTAGGTAACCAGCATCTGCCGTTTTCAATGCCGTATCTGCAAGACCTTTACGAGCACCGTGAGTAGAAATAAAGTACTCAAGAATGGATAATCCCTCCTTAAAGTTAGAGATAATCGGGTTTTCAATGATTTCTCCACCTGCAGAGCCTGATTTTTGTGGCTTAGCCATCAAACCACGCATCCCGGAAAGCTGACGAATCTGCTCCTTTGATCCACGTGCTCCAGAATCAAGCATCATATAAATTGGATTGAAACCTTGACGATCATTAATCAAGGTACTCATAGCTTCCTGCGTCAATCGAGCGTTTGTATTGGTCCAAACGTCAATTACCTGATTGTATCGTTCGTTATTGGTAATTAAACCCATGTTGTACGATGCAAAAATACCATCAACCTCTTCAGCTGCTTCGGAAATCAATTTCTCCTTGGCATCTGGAATTCTAATATCATTCAACGAGAACGATAGACCACCTCGGAAGGCGCGTCCATATCCCATAGACTTAATATCATCCAAGAATTTAGCTGTAGCGGGTACATCTGTTTTTTTCAAAACATCTGCGATAATTCCACGAAGTGCTTTCTTAGTTAATACGGTATTGATAAATGAAACCTGCTCTGGTACAGCCTGGTTGAATAATACACGACCTACAGTAGTCTCAATGAATTCCATATTCATAGATCCATCCTCTTGCTCCACGCGACCTTTGATCTTAATCTGTGCATGCAAGTCTACCGCTCCCTCATTTAAGGCAATCTCAACTTCTTCAGGTGAATAGAATACCATTCCCTCACCTCTTACAGGCATGTCTTTGGTATTCTTCATTGACTTGGTCATATAGTATAGACCTAGAACCATATCCTGTGAAGGAACTGCAATAGGAGAACCGTTTGCTGGGTTCAAAATGTTGTGTGACGCCAACATTAATACCTGTGCTTCTAAGATAGCAGCTGGCCCTAATGGGAGGTGCACAGCCATCTGATCACCATCGAAATCCGCGTTAAATGCCGTACACGCTAAAGGATGCAATTGGATTGCTTTACCCTCAATGAGTTTAGGCTGGAACGCTTGAATACCCAAGCGGTGAAGTGTTGGTGCACGGTTTAATAATACCGGGTGACCTTTCATCACATTCTCAAGAATATCCCAAACTACAGGATCACGACGATCTATGATTTTCTTACCCGACTTAACCGTTTTCACAATGCCTCTTTCAATCAACTTTCGTACGATGAAAGGTTTGTACAGCTCAGCAGCCATGTTTTTAGGAAGACCACATTCGTGTAGCTTCAATTCTGGACCTACTACGATTACTGAACGTGCAGAATAATCAACACGCTTACCCAATAGGTTCTGACGGAAACGACCTTGCTTACCTTTCAATGAATCCGAAAGTGATTTCAATGGACGATTGCTCTCTGTCTTAACAGCAGATGACTTACGAGTATTATCAAACAAACTATCTACAGACTCTTGAAGCATACGCTTCTCGTTTCTCAAGATCACCTCAGGCGCCTTGATTTCAAGTAGACGCTTAAGACGGTTGTTACGTATAATCACACGACGGTATAAGTCGTTCAAATCCGAGGTAGCAAAGCGACCACCATCTAGTGGTACCAGAGGACGCAGTTCCGGTGGGATTACTGGAACAACGCTCATTACCATCCACTCTGGATTATTTTCAATACGAGAGTTTGCATCGCGCAAGCTTTCTACAACTTGTAGACGCTTTAAAGCTTCTTGCTTACGTTGCTGAGAAGTTTCTGTATTTGCTTTATGACGCAATTGGTAGGACAACTCATCCAAATCTAGGGTACCCAATAATGCTTGTACAGCTTCGGCTCCCATCTTTGCAATGAATTTGTTAGGATCTGAATCTTCCAGGTACTGGTTTTCTATTGGCAAACGCTCCATAGCATCCAAGTACTCGTCTTCCGTTAAGAATTGCATGCGTTCTAGAGGATTCCCCTCGTTATCTACCGCATTACCTGCCTGAATTACTACATAACGCTCGTAGTAAATCACCATATCTAATTTCTTAGATGGCAAGCCCAATAAATAACCTATTTTGTTCGGTAACGAACGGAAGTACCAAATATGAACAACAGGTACCACCAAAGAGATGTGACCTACTCTATCACGACGTACTTTTTTCTCAGTAACCTCAACACCACATCTGTCACAAACAATTCCTTTGTAACGGATTCTTTTGTATTTACCACAGGCACATTCGTAATCCTTTACAGGACCAAAAATGCGCTCACAGAAAAGACCATCACGCTCCGGCTTGTGTGTACGGTAGTTGATTGTTTCTGGTTTTAAAACCTCTCCATGACTGTTTTCAAGGATGGTTTCTGGGGCAGTTAACGAGATTGTAATCTTGTTAAATGCGCTGTTTTGATTTTTATCGCTTTTTCTAAGAGCCATAATGCGATTGTATTAAAACCTGAGGCTAGAGCCTCAGGGAGTATTCATATTAGTCCAACGTTACTTTCAATCCTAGTCCTTTCAATTCATGCAGCAATACATTGAATGATTCAGGAATTCCTGGAGTCGGCATGCGCTCTCCTTTTACAATAGCCTCGTAAGTCTTCGCACGTCCAATAACGTCATCAGACTTAACTGTGAGGATTTCTCGTAAAATATTGGCTGCACCAAAGGCTTCTAGAGCCCAAACCTCCATCTCTCCAAAACGCTGACCACCAAACTGAGCCTTACCGCCCAAAGGTTGTTGCGTAATCAATGAATACGGACCAATTGATCTAGCATGCATCTTGTCGTCTACCATGTGGCCAAGCTTCAACATGTAGATTATACCTACTGTTGCTCTTTGATCAAATGGTTCACCCGTACCGCCGTCGTACAATTGTGTATGACCGAATTCTGGAAGTCCAGCTTCGCTCACGTACGAAGTAATATCATCTAATGAAGCACCATCAAAAATTGGGGTGGCAAAGTTCTTATCCAGTTTTCTACCTGCCCAACCAAGCACTGTTTCATATATCTGACCAATGTTCATACGTGATGGTACACCAAGTGGATTCAAGACAATGTCAACAGGAGTACCGTCCTCTAAGAAAGGCATATCCTCATCACGAACAATACGAGCAACTATACCCTTGTTTCCGTGACGACCCGCCATCTTATCACCAACTTTCAGCTTGCGCTTTTTAGCAATATACACCTTGGCTAATTTGACAATACCTGCTGGAAGTTCATCACCAACAGTAATTGCAAATCGTTTCCGGCGATACGCCCCTTGGATGTCATTTACACGAATCTTGTAATTGTGTATGAGCGTGTCAATCTTATCATTACGAACATCGTCCGTAGTCCATTTACCTCCTACAATACGGCTGTAGTCCTCAATTGCGTTCAATGCTTTTAGCGTAAACTTCACACCTTTAGGTATAACGTCTTCGTTTAAGTCATTAATAACTCCTTGAGAGGTCTTGCCTTGGACAAGGTTAGATAACTTGGAAACAAAAACTGACTTCAATTCAGCTAATTCTGCCGCCATTTCCAAATCAAGCTGACCAATTTCCTCTTTATCTTCAGCGCGTTGACGCTTGTCTTTAACTAATCGAGTAAAGAGTTTCTTATCAATAACAACCCCGTTCAATGAAGGAGACGCCTTCAATGAAGCATCCTTCACATCACCTGCCTTGTCACCAAATATGGCGCGCAAGAGCTTTTCTTCAGGAGAAGGATCACTTTCACCTTTAGGGGTAATCTTACCTATTAGAATATCGCCAGGCTTAATTTCAGCTCCAACACGAATAATTCCGTTCTCGTCTAAATCCTTGGTAGCCTCTTCACTTACGTTCGGAATATCTGCTGTCAATTCCTCGGCACCCAATTTGGTATCGCGCACTTCAAGCGAATATTCATCAATATGAATAGAAGTAAAGATATCCTCACGAACAACTCTTTCAGAAATTACAATTGCATCCTCAAAGTTGTAGCCTTTCCAAGGCATGAAGGAAACAAGCATGTTACGTCCAAGAGCAAGTTCTCCTTTCTGCGTTGCGTAACCTTCACAAAGTACTTGACCAACATCTACTCTATCGCCTTTTTTAACAATAGGCTTTAGGTTAATTGTTGTTCCTTGATTTGTCTTTTGGAATTTTACCAAGTGGTAAGACTTCACATCTTCTTCAAAACTTACGGCACGCTCCTCTTCGTTGCGGTCGTAGCGAATCTGAATTTGCATGGAGTCTACATATTCCACAGTACCAGTACCTTCCGAGTTAATCAAAACACGAGAATCGCTTGCTACTTGTCTTTCCAGGCCTGTTCCAACAATCGGCGCTTCAGGGCGAAGTAGAGGTACTGCCTGACGCATCATGTTAGAACCCATCAATGCACGGTTGGCATCATCGTGCTCCAAGAAAGGAATAAGCGATGCAGAAATAGAAGCAATTTGATTCGGCGCAACATCCATATAATCAATGGTGGCTGGCTCAACAACTGGGAAATCTCCTTCCTCGCGAACTTTTACCTTCTCATTGATGAATGTTCCGTCTGGGCTGATTGGAGCATTCGCCTGAGCAATTACTTTCGCTTCTTCCTCTTCTGCACTTAGATAATTAGGTGCTTCATCAACGACCACCTTACCATCTCTTACGTGGCGATAAGGAGTCTCAATGAATCCCATTGAATTCACTTTGGCGTAAACACAAAGCGAAGAAATCAAACCAATATTAGGACCTTCAGGTGTTTCAATTGGACATAAACGACCATAGTGAGTGTAGTGAACATCACGTACCTCAAATCCTGCACGTTCTCTTGATAATCCACCCGGTCCCAAGGCTGAAAGACGACGTTTGTGTGTGATTTCAGACAATGGATTCGTTTGATCCATGAATTGACTCAGCTGATTCGTTCCAAAGAATGAATTTATAACTGATGACAGTGTTTTCGCATTAATCAAATCGATTGGGGTAAATACTTCGTTATCACGAACGTTCATACGCTCGCGAATAGTTCTAGCCATACGAGCAAGTCCTACACCAAATTGATTGGCCATCTGTTCGCCAACTGTACGAACACGGCGGTTACTTAGGTGATCAATATCATCAATTTCTGCTTTTGAGTTAATCAACTCAATCAAGCGCTTGATGATTTCAATAATATCGCCTTTTGTTAGAACCTGTGAATCCTCTTCCGAACCTTCGTATAACTTTTTGTTCAAGCGGTAACGACCAACCTCTCCCAATGAATAACGCTGCTCAGAGAAAAATAATTTATCAATAATACCTCGCGCTGTTTCCTCATCAGGCGGTTCAGCATTACGAAGTTGACGATAGATGTGTTCTACGGCCTCCTTCTCAGTATTGGTAGGATCTTTTTGTAGCGTATTGTGAATAATCGCAAAATCGGAAGACGCTATGTCCTCTTTGTGAAGAAGAATCGTGCTAACCTCTGCATCAATGATTTCTTCTGTATGCTCTTTATCTAATATTGTATCTCGATCAAGGATAACCTCATTTCTTTCTATAGAGACTACCTCTCCAGTATCCTCATCTACAAAATCCTCAATCCAAGTTTTCAAAACTCTAGCAGCCAGTTTACGCCCTATAGAACGCTTTAAAGCAGCCTTGCTCACTTTAACCTCTTCTGCTAAGTCAAATATTTCTAATATGTCTTTGTCTCTTTCGTAGCCAATTGAACGAAGAAGCGTAGTTACAGGTAACTTTTTCTTTCTATCAATGTAGGCATACATTACTTGATTGATATCCGTTGCGAATTCAATCCAAGATCCTTTGAACGGAATAATACGGGCTGAATAAAGTTTAGTTCCGTTCGCGTGGTACGATTGACCAAAGAAAACACCAGGTGAACGGTGTAATTGGCTCACGATAATACGCTCAGCACCATTAACTATAAAGGTACCCCGAGGAGACATGTAAGGAATTGTTCCTAGATATACGTCTTGAACAATCGTTTCAAAATCTTCATGTTCCGGGTCTGTACAATACAGTTTTAGGCGCGCTTTTAGCGGCACACAGAATGTCAAGCCACGCTCGATACATTCGCGCTCCGAATAACGTGGAGGATCTACGAAGTAGTCCAAAAATTCAAGAACAAAGTTGTTTCTTGAATCTGAAATTGGAAAATTTTCCGCAAATACGCGGTGAAGACCCTCTTCAGATCTTTCAGATGGCTTCGTCTCTATTTGGAAGAAGTCCATAAAACTCTTCAACTGAATATCTAAAAAGTCGGGAAAAGCCGTCTTAATAGCCGTTGAAGAAAAGTTGATTCGCTCCTGAGGAGCATTAATTTGGTTTACCATTTCAGCCCAAAATGTTAATTAAACACAAAAAGGTTTAGGTCTAAGGGGACCACCCCAAAGACCTAAACCGGATAACCTAGCAGGAGATCAATTACTTGATCTCAACTTCAGCACCAGCTTCTTCAAGCTGCGCTTTCAACGCTTCTGCTTCGTCTTTAGATACGCCCTCTTTCAATGCAGCAGGTGCGCTATCTACTTTTTCTTTAGCCTCTTTCAAGCCTAAACCAGTCATTTCTTTAACAAGCTTAACTACAGCAAGTTTAGAACCACCAGCAGCTTTCAAGACTACGTCGAACTCAGTTTGCTCGTCACCACCACCGGCGTCGCCACCAGCTGCAGGACCAGCAACTGCTACTGCAGCAGCAGCAGGCTCGATGCCATGTTCTTCTTTCAAGTAATCTGCTAATTCAGATACTTCTTTCACTGTCAAGTTTACTAGAGCATCGCCCAATTCTTTGATATCAGCCATTTTTAGTAAAATTTAAAAAGTTTAATTCTTAATTAATTATCAATAAAGGAATTACGCGTTGCGTCCTTCCAAAGTTTTTAGGATACCGGCAATATTGCCACCAGCACTCTGAAGTGCAGAAACAACGTTTTTCGCAGGACTCTGTAGTAATGCTATAACGTCTCCAATCAATTCTTCCTTAGACTTGATTGCTGTCAGCATTTCTAAATTATCATCCCCTACGTAAACGCTCTCTTCAATCCAAGCGCCTTTCAAAACTGGTTTATCGTTCTTTTTGCGGAACTCTTTAATGAGTTTCGCAGGAGCGTTTCCAGCCTCTGAAAGCATTATACTAGTATTCCCTTTCAATACATCGTAAAGACCGTCAAAGTCTTTCTCTGATGCATCCATAGCTTTTTTGAGCAACGTATTCTTTACGACCGTTAGCTTGATTCCTTTTCCAAAACTTGCTCTGCGCAAGCTAGAAGTTGTATCAGCATCCAAAGCCGCGATATCCGCCAAATAAATTGTCGGAGTATCATTCAAAACTGTTGTTAGCTCTTCAATTTGAGTAAGTTTATCTTCTCTTGTCATGTTACTTTTCTCTTAAGATTATGAAACTGACTTAGCATCTACAGATATTCCTGGAGACATTGTAGAAGACATATAGACACTCTTCATATAAGTACCTTTAGCCGAACTCGGCTTGAGCTTATTGAGTGTTCTAATTAGTTCTTCCGCATTCTCTTGGATTTTAGCTGCATCAAATGATACCTTACCCACAGCTGCGTGTACAATTCCGTAACGATCAACCTTAAAGTCAATCTTTCCGGCTTTTACTTCACCCACAGCTTTTGCTACGTCCATAGTAACGGTACCGGATTTTGGATTTGGCATAAGGCCACGAGGACCTAATACACGACCCAAAGGACCAATTTTACCCATTACTGAAGGCATTGTAACGATCACATCAATGTCCGTCCAACCGCCTTTTATTTTCTCGATGAATTCATCAAGGCCCGCGTAATCAGCACCTGCTGCTTTTGCTTCTTCCACCTTATCTGGTGTAACTAAAGCCAAAACACGTACGCTCTTACCAGTTCCGTGTGGAAGACTCACTACTCCGCGAACCATTTGGTTTGCTTTTCGAGGATCAACACCTAAACGGACTGCCAAGTTAACAGATGCATCAAACTTAGTGCAGTTTACCTCCTTTACCAAGGTCGCTGCTTCGCCAATTGAGTATACTTTACCCTTTTCAAGTTTAGCGAGCGCGTTTTTCATGTTTTTAGTCAATTTTGCCATTGATTCAAACTTTAAATTAAAACGGCTTCTCGCCCATAACAGTTATACCCATACTTCTTGCAGTACCAGCAATCATAGACATTGCTGATTCAACAGTAAAACAGTTTAAATCAACCATTTTATCTTCTGCAATCTTGCGAACAGCATCCCAAGTAACTTTAGCAACTTTACTACGGTTAGGCTCCGATGACCCCTTCTTAATCTTTGCAGCTTCCAATAATTGAACTGCAGCGGGTGGTGTCTTAACAATGAAGTCGAAGCTCTTATCTGTATATACAGAAATCACTACCGGCAACACTTGACCCATTTTATCCTGTGAACGAGCGTTAAACTGTTTACAGAATTCCATGATATTGACACCCGCAGCACCCAATGCTGGACCTACAGGAGGAGAAGGGTTAGCTTGGCCACCACGGACCTGAAGCTTTACTACTTTACTAACCTCTTTTGCCATTTCTTGTTATTACTATTTAGCGTTGTTGTTGTGGCCGTTTCTCTAGTTGGAAGCATGAAAAACGAACCTATATATAGTCTCACATCTATATCAATTATAACTTCTCCACTTCCGTGAAGCTCAATTCAACAGGAGTCTTACGACCAAAGATTTTTACAGTAACCTCTAACTTCTGTTTCTCCTCGTTGATTTTTTCAATGGTCGCATCAAAAGTGCTAAATGGACCATTAATCACTTTTACTGTTTCACCCACTGTAAATGGAATCATCAGCATTGCGGCATTTTCAGCCTGCTTGTCTACTTCACCTAGAAGTCTACTTACTTCAGCACCTCGCATGGGCGAAGGATCGCCACCTTTCACATTTGATAAAAATCCAACCACATTCGGTAAATTCTTTATCATGTGGCTTACTTCTCCTGTCAATGTTGTCTCAACATACATGTAACCTGGAGTTCTAGTTTTTTCCTTAATGACTTTTTTGCCGTTTCGCACTTGAACGACTTTTTCCATAGGAATTACTATTCGACCTACTAAATCGCTCATTCCAGCATGAGCCATTTCGTTTTCGATATAAGTTTTGGTTTTATGCTCTTGGCCACTTATTGTGCGCAACACATACCATTTCATTCCAGTATCTGACATCTTATCCGAAGATTGAATACACAAACTCAAGTATAGTTGAGATTGCTTTGTCCATACCAAATACCACGAGTGAAAAGATGATAGTTCCTACTATAACTAAGACTGTACTTTTTTGTAATTCACTTAATGAAGGCCACGTCGCTTTCACTGCGAATTCATTCCATGAATCTTGAAGTGATGTTATGATTTTGCTCATCTTTTTTTATCTCTTTGCACGGGCACAAGGATTCGAACCCTGATCAACGGTTTTGGAGACCGCTATTCTACCATTGAACTATGCCCGTATGTAGGCAGAAAGGCACCTCCCTTTGGGAGGCACCTTTTACTACCTAAATTATATCAATTGAGTTATTCTTACTCAATGATTTTAGTTACCTGACCCGCACCAACTGTACGACCACCTTCACGGATTGCAAAACGCAAACCAGTGTTAACAGCAACATTAGCGATCAATTCAACAGTAATTGTAAGGTTATCACCTGGCATTACCATTTCTACTCCGTCTGGAAGTTGAATTTCACCCGTAACATCTGTTGTACGCAAGTAAAACTGAGGACGGTAATTGTTGTGGAAAGGAGTGTGACGACCACCTTCTTCTTTCTTCAAGATATACACCTCAGCAGTAAACTTCTTGTGTGGAGTAATTGAACCTGGCTTACAGATAACCATACCACGACGGATTTGAGTTTTCTCAATACCACGTAGTAAGATACCTACGTTATCTCCAGCTTCACCTGTATCCAAAATTTTACGGAACATTTCAACACCAGTAATTGTTGAAGTCAGTTTTTCATCACCGAAACCAATGATTTCTACTGATTCACCAGTGTTTGCAACACCCGTTTCAATACGACCAGTAGCAACTGTTCCACGACCTGTAATTGAGAATACATCCTCAATAGGCATTAGGAATGGTTTTTCGCGATCACGTACTGGCTCTTCGATCCATGCATCTACTGCACTCATCAATTCCATTACGGTATCAACCCACTTCTGCTCGCCATTCAATCCACCTAGAGCTGATCCAGCGATAACAGGAGTGTTATCACCATCATACTCGTAGAAAGAAAGAAGATCACGAACTTCCATGTCTACTAATTCCATTAATTCTTCATCATCAACCATGTCCGCCTTGTTCAAGAACACAACGATACGTGGAATACCAACCTGACGTCCTAAAAGGATGTGCTCACGTGTTTGTGGCATTGGGCCATCAGTAGCTGCTACTACCAAAATAGCACCATCCATTTGAGCAGCACCAGTTACCATGTTCTTCACGTAATCCGCGTGACCTGGACAGTCAACGTGAGCATAGTGACGGTTTTCCGTCTCATACTCCACGTGTGAAGTGTTGATAGTAATACCACGCTCTTTTTCTTCAGGAGCGTTGTCGATTGAATCGAAATCTCTTTTTTCAGACAAACCAGCATTCGCCAAACAAGTGGTGATTGCTGCTGTCAATGTAGTTTTTCCGTGGTCAACGTGACCAATTGTACCAATGTTCAAGTGAGGCTTGGTACGTACAAAATTCTCTTTTGCCATGACTAGCGATTATTAAATATATAAACAGTGTAAAGATTCTAATTTATTAGAGCCAATGACGGGAATTGAACCCGTGACCTCTTCCTTACCAAGGAAACGCTCTACCCCTGAGCTACATCGGCCTGGACCTTTGAGCGGAAGACGGGATTCGAACCCGCGACCCTCAGCTTGGAAGGCTGATGCTCTACCAACTGAGCTACTTCCGCGGTTGTGGGGGGAGCAGGATTCGAACCTGCGAAGGTTTCCCAACGGATTTACAGTCCGTCCTCGTTGGCCGCTTGAGTATCCCCCCGGATTATCTGATTCTCACTTAAAATCAAATATCAAACTTGAGCCGATAGTCAGATTCGAACTGACGACCCCGAGATTACAAATCACGTGCTCTGGCCAACTGAGCTATATCGGCTTGAATGTCAAAGATCTTCCGTCTCTACAAACGGACTGCAAATGTAGTAAAGAGATTCAAACGAGCAATACTTCTAAAAAAAAAAGTAGGGACTTTATGACCCTACTTTAATTGATTATTTTCAAACTATTGAAAATGAACGTGTTTACTTCGCTTTTTCCTTGTGTTTTTTTAACTGTCTGATCAATACTGCTACTACTAAATCCGCGGCTTCCTCAAAAGATTTTCTCTCTTTGGTTACAATAATCTCATTTCCTGGAATCGACATACGCATTTCTACAATCTTATTTTCCCTAAGATGATTGTTATCCACCTTTAGAAAAACATCAGTGTTTATTGTTTTGTCAAAAAACAATTTTGTCTTTTCTAGACGTTCTTCAATAAATCTCAAAAGCTTTGAATCTGCTTTGAAATTAACAGACTGAATGTTCACTGTCATAGTACTGTCATTTAAGAGCCTTTTGGGTGAGCTCGGTTATACGCTTGAACAAGTTCCTCAAAAGTGCTTGTAGTATACACTTGGGTTGAGCTAAGGCTTTCGTGTCCCATCAACTCCTTTACAACGTTTATATCAACACCTGCATTTAGAAGATGAGTGGCATATGAATGCCTAATCGCATGAGGGTATTTGTCCACCACACTCGTGGTTCCTTGAAGATAGTAAACAACTCTTTTATAAACAATACTTGGATAAAGCTTTCCGCCATTTTTCGTGGTTAAAATTTCGTCTACACGTGTTTCGATTGTTGATCTCTCCTTCATGTATCGGTCATGATAAGCCTTCAAACTTATCGGAACAGGTATTTGCCTAGTTTTATTTCTCTTTCCTCGAACCCTTACCACAGATCGGTCCCAATCAAAATCTTCAACCCTCAGACCAATCAGTTCGGCGCGTCTTAATCCAAGTCCATAGAGTAAGAGAAGCATAAATTGATCTCTGACTCCTTCAAAATCCTTTTCGAATAATTCGTCTTTTGTCAATTGAAGCAGGTCCGACTCAGGAATACTCATCACAATCCGTTTTTGCTCTTTCAAGCTGCGTATGCCTGCTAATGGTTCGTTATGCGGTCTACCGGTTTTTTGACACCATTTGTAAAAACTGCGCAATACACTTAGTGAACGGTTAATAGACCTATTACTTACTCCATTTTTTGCTCTCCACACTATGAATCGTTTTGCATGCTCTCTAGAAGCATTTTCAATAGTCGTTTCAAATTCAGATAAAAGAAAAGCGCCCCATCGTTCTAACTCTTTGGAATACGCTACCATAGTTTTATCACTATACCTCCGCTCAACGCTTAGATATTCGATAAAGGGCACTATTGATTTTTCCAAATTCATATGAGTTACAACATAATAAAAAAAGCCCAACGCTATGCGTTGGGCTTTTCTGTATAATAGAAACAGATTACTATTCTTCCTCTGCTTGACGCAAAGACTGAATGTAAGCCGCTTTCATATTCATGCGACGTTTTGCTTCAGTCGGCTTTGTGTGATAACGATCAGCACGAAGCTTGCGCACTACACCCGTAGAGCTGTGCTTTCTCTTGTAGCGCTTGAGTGCGCGTTCGATTGATTCTCCATCTTTAACATTAATTACGAGCATAGTAACACCTCCTTTTTGAATGATTAGGCCGCGAAATTACGTTCTTTTTTAATTGTTTGAAATATAAAGCTGTAAAAATGTTGTATCAGCTTCGGAAAATTCATTCCATGAAGCCATTTCAAGCCAAGTAGGGATACCAAAGCTCTCCCTGTAAAAGCACAATCGTTTGACCTGTTCGTAGTTTAAATCTGGAAAAGCCAACAATTCTTGGAAAGTTGAGGACACCAAAGAGAGTTTAGGAGCAGGGATAGAATCGATTCTTAATAAACTATCCCATTCCTCTCTCCATACTTTTCCAAAGTAAGTGGTTTTCCGCAGATGTGACGTATCTGCGATAAAACCATATCTGCTGCGATACGCTTTTAAAACCTTTACCATACCACTTCCAATACCAGGTATATTGTCTAAGGCTATAGAATCTGCCTGGTTTAAATCCACTGAAGAATAAGCCTCTGATTTCCTTGGATACATTTTCTGCTTCAATGAATTCGTGTGGAAAGGATGAAGTTTTTGCCCAACCTGAAAATTCGGCTGAAAACTATAACTACCTAAACTAAAGAAAAGACTATCCTTAATCAGATAAGGGTCCGTACAAAGTTCATTGAAGTCTTTAAAAGGCCAATTCCTTTTTCTTCGAAACCATAGACTGCGTTTTGAAGCCGCGCTAATTGGCAACGAAAATATCTGAACAGAATCTAGTTTATTAATGGAAAGATTGGAATGATTATTCCACCACAGTTCTAAAAATGAGTGATGCTCATTTCTACGTTCCTCTTCAGGAAATAAGAATAGCGCCGCGCTTAAAATTGCAATACATAAAAGCAATGCCGTCAATTCCAGTTGCTGTTTCAATTTCAAAAGTTTCCAATCAAATTAATTCAATTGGACAAACAGTTCAGCAATTGTTCAGAACAAAAAGTTTCAATCAAGTTATACTGGGTCGTTATCTGAATACGAGTCCGGTTCTGATTTATCTGGCGTTTTCAAAACTTTTCTAAAGAAATAAATCGTCGCAGCGATAACTGTACCCTGCGTAAGAATAATCATGATTAATGCGGAGGTTGTCATTATGCTGTTTTTTTACGTTTGTTAGAAGCCACCTTCACCATTGCAACTAGACCAAAGAAACATGCAAGTAGAAAGAATCGACTCATGTCAATGTAGAACATATTGGTGAGTATACCGTCCTGGACCCAATGCACACCGGTATTGATATGGAATACCTGATTAATTATACTGTCATTAGCCCAAGGCCAACCGTTTCCATTGACCCATGAACTAAAGGCCGAAGACCAATCACTTAGTTCACCGTTCAATGGCTTGAATAAAGAGGTGAGGAAAATAATACCAATAAATAATGGAGTAATGTATTTAATAATTGGACGATAAAATCTTGGAACCCTCATATCTGCGCCATCCGTGATTTCCTTCCAGCCCTTGTCCATACCGAAAACCCATGCGAAGAGGATAACCTCAGCTAAAGCGAATATCACCAGACTTACGGTCCCTGTCCAATAATCATATTCATCAAACACACCTTTTTCAAAAAAGAAAATGGTCGGAAGCCCCATTGCTAAAATCGCAAAGCCAAGAATCAAGGCACTTTTGTTTTTGGACCAATTGAATTCGTCTTGTACAAAGCCCATCCAAGGGGTACCCATTGCTAAAGAAGAGGTAATACCAGCAAAAAATAACAAACCAAACCAAGCCACCCCAGCTATTACAGAAAGGACACTGCCCCATTGATCAAAGAGAAAAGGCATGGTCTTGAAGGCCATCATGAAACCAGCATTTTCAACTACCCAATCCAAACCCAGGTAGCCAACCGCGATTGGAATAACCACTGCTGAGCCTAATACTATTTCAACAAAACCGTTCATCCATCCTGCAGACATCGCATTGAGGGCTATATCATCTTTTTGTTTTAGATAGGAACTGTAACAATGTATTGTTCCCATTCCGACACTAAGTGTGAAGAATATCTGACCGGCAGCTGCCAACCATATTTTTGGATTTGCAAGCGTGCTAAAATCAGGCTGCCAGAGGTAGTTCAAACCAATGTATGTTGAACAATCTGCGCAGCGGCCCGTAGACCCTGTAGTCCAGGACATAATGGCTAAAAATGCCCCAAAACCTATTAATAGAGGCATCGCAATTTTCGCTACTTTCTCTATTCCTGCGCTGAGACCACGTGAAAGAATATACACGTTTATGGATAGCGTAATCAAAAAGGCCAATAATGCCCAAACCGGAAAGTTTATTCCAGAACCCAAATCAACATAGTTGTTGAAAAACGAGTCCAAGCCATCCAAATCCATACCCAAGAAATCACCTTTAAGCGATTTAAGAGTATAGGTCAAAGTCCAACTCTCTATGTATGTGTAATACGCCATTACCCCCATATTGGTAAATATTCCAAATACTCCGAAATACTTCCAGAATCTTTTTTTGGTCATATTGTCCAAAATAAACGGTGTGCTATGGTCGCCGTAGCGTCCACCAAATCTACCCATTGCCCATTCAACCCATAGCAGTGGAATACCCATCAAAAGAAAGGACACCAAGTAAGGAATAATAAATGTTCCACCGCCATTTTGTACGGCTTGCACTGGAAAACGCAAGAAATTTCCTAGTCCTACGGCATTACCTGCCATAGCGAGTATCAGGCCTACGCGCGATCCCCAAGATTCAGTAGTGTTTGACATGTAACCAAGTGGTTAAATTAGAATACGCTCGAAAATAACGGATTGATGACCAAAGAGCAAATTCAAAACTATAATCCTGCTTGTTGGGCAATAATCTCCAAAGCCTCTTTAAAACTATGAGGACGATAACCTAAATTTTCTACTGCTTTTGAAATATTAAAACCGGTCCTAGGCGGCCGTACCGCAGGTTGATTTAATGTTGAACTATCTACCCGGGTCACCGTGGCCATAGAAAGGCCAAAGTGCTCTGCAACGGATTCTACCAGTTCATAGATTGACATGAAGTCTGGGCCGGAAATATTAAATATTCCTTGTGCCCTTTGAGTGGCTGCTAGGAGTGCACCTTGAGCAAGATCTTCGGCAAGTGTGGGAGTCCGGAATTGGTCATCTACTACTCGAATAGGTTGCGCTTTTTCTAGTGCTCCTTTAGCCCATAAAACAATATTACTGCGACTCAAATCCTCTGCTATACCAATTACTAGAACTGTTCTAAGTATACTCCAACTATCTATTGTTTGTACTATACGCTCTGCCTGTAGCTTTGTTTCTCCATAATAACTCACCGGGTTGGGTACACCATCTTCATTGTAAGGTCCATCTTGCCCATCAAAAATGAAGTCTGTTGAAATGTGTACTACATGTGCACCCAATTCTTTTGCCGCATCTACGATATTTTGAGTTCCAACAACATTTAAATTGTATGCTAATTCCTTGTGCTTTTCACATTCATCCACATGGGTCATTGCTGCTCCATGAATAATCACATCCGGACGGAATTCTGAAAGAACATTTTCAATCTCCTGCCTATCTGTAATGTCCATGGAGGCATAGGATGCAGTTCCTAGATTTTTAGTGCGATTTTTCCCTCTGGCAGTTGCAAGAAAAGCATGATTTGAATATTGAGGAGTTGCTGCAGAAATCTTCTGTCCTAAAAGTCCGTTTGCACCAGTATATAGAATCTTCATAGGATTTTTACTTAAGGACTAAATTATCTTGTCTTTTCCGTAAACCAATTGCGGAAATCCTCTATTTGGACATCATTACCTAAAACGTATAATTTTGAATGAGGTGCAACTTTGAAATCTGGTGCTGGATTAACCGTTAGTTCTCCTTTTTCGCAAACATAACCGATTACAGTGCACCCCGTTTGCTGTCTTATCTCTAAATCTTTGATATTACAAGCACTAAATACCTCTGGCAATTCATCAATTATAATCTCTTCAATATTGGTAGCAGAAGACCCTCCTACACTCAGCTGATCCAAGAAATTCATTACCCCGGGATTCATTAGGTTATGCGCAAGATGTGCCCCACCAACTAAGTTTGGGCTTACTGTGTAAGAAGCGCCTGCCGCTAAAAGTTTGCGTTCGGTACTTTCCGTGTTTGCCCGTGCACCAATGGTTAATTTGGGGTTCAATTGACGCGCCGAAATCACAACAAACAAATTATCCGTATCTGAGGCCAATGCTGAAATTAAAGAGGCTGCTTTTGATATACTTACTTTTTCAAGAATTGCATCATCCGTGGCATCGCCTACAACGACTAAAACCTTATCAAATAGATTTCTGAATTCATCTGCACGATGTTCATCTTTCTCAATAACCACTACATCTGCTCCGTAAGCACGTAGCTTACTTACCACTTGGCGTCCATTACGACCAAGTCCACAAACAATAGCATGTCCTTCCAACTTTTCCACTTTACGCTCTATTCTTTTCGTGACTAAAAAATGACGAACCCTTCCATCTATTGCCAGTTGAGCAAGAAGACCTGCTCCGTAAGCAAACGTTCCAAAACTAGAAACAATTAAGGCAATTGTAAACCATACCCCTTCTGTTGATAGGGGCTTAACCTCATTAAAACCCACCGTACTGACCGTTTGAATAACCATATATACGGCATCCAACCAAGGTAAATTTTCAATATATCTGTATCCCAATGTTCCGCCCAAGAGAATCAAGGCAAAAACAATTAACACTTTACGAAGACTATGAAATGGATTATTCATCGCTCTAAAGGTAACCTCTTCCTTTGGATTAAGTAATTCTTGAAAGGCAAGACATCAGTCAGTTAGTTAACAAAATCTCATAGCCTTTACTTCTCAGACCTATCGGATAGTACTAGAGAACGTAATGGAGTATTATTTGGTCTTTTTGAGATTATATTTTGCCTGATAATAGGCTGCCATTTCACCGTATGGACCATACTTATGTTGCTCTTGAGAAAAGCTGTCCGCCCAAGGTCCATAGGGCGTTGACAATGGTTTTAATTTCTTGTCGGGAAAATCATTTTCAGGATTTAATTTTAAAGGTCTAGTAAAGCTATTAATGTAACCGGCAACATCATAAGCTTCTTCATCTGATAGTAACGGTTCATCCGCTGTAGTTCCCAGTGGCATATTTCCCTTGATAAATTGTGCAGCGGTTAACACTCTGTGCATTCCCGCACCGTGATTGTATGAGTCAGGTCCCCAAAGCGGCGGGTACAAATACGTATAGCTTTCTATATTGCGTTCACCCTGCCCATCGGAGCCATGACATGAGGCACAATGCATAGCATAAACCTCTTCTCCCCGTTTTAAGTCGACTTGTCGGTCTGGATATTCTATTGGTAAAAATTTATTACCTCTCACCTTATTGCCTCTCGGTTTGTCAAAACTCAACCATTCCATATATGCTACCATTGCCTCCAATTCCTGTGAATCCTCTGGTAAAGGCCGTCCATTCATGGAACGTTGCATACATCCGTTGATACGTTCATACAAGGTTCCTTCTTTATTTTCTCTACCTCGAAACTGCGGAAATTGACTAGGTACGGTTACGAATGGTGCAGCAAAAGGTTTTGTTCCACCATCTAAATGACACGAATTACAATCCAGATTGTTCCCTGCAAAAGGTTTTGATGATTTTGGACCAATGTAATCTGCCGTTTCCATGATTAACCTGCGACCGTAAGATACCAGCTCATTCGTTGCTGGACGGTCTGCATCCACATCTTCAAATATCTTAAAATCCCAAGGCACATCAGGTATAGCTTCCTCCACCTCAAGGAAAGTTGACTTGGCGGGGACTAGGTAATCCATGGAAACTATTAAACCAACCGCAAAAAGGGCAAAAAGAAACTGCTGAACTGTACGGCTCATTCCGCCCATTAATCGGGCGAATTGAATTTTCCTTTCTTCCGGTATATTTTTGAAGTCCATTTCAATTAGTGAGGCAACTTATCTCTAATCACCCCATATAGTAAAGTTCCCAAGACTGCAGAAACTAAGACCACTGCGTAACCTAAATACCCCACACCCATATTTACCACAATAGGTCCAGGACATGCACCACTTAATGCCCAGCCCAAACCAAAAATAGTGCCACCTATCAGATAACGGGGGATACTCCATGATTTAGATTTAAAGACTATTTTTTGTCCCGAATAATCTTTCAATTGTTTAGCTTTTATGATGGCAACAACAGGTATTCCAATAGCTACTGCAAGACCGATGATTCCATACATATGGAAGGCTTGAAACCTAAACATTTCCTGAATCCTGTACCAAGAGGCGGCTTCGCTTTTAAACATTATAATACCGAACAGCGTACCAACAATAAGGAATTTGATATTCTTCATGGCTTAATAAATTATTGGGAACAAAACGTGCGTCATCAATAGACCTCCAATAAAAAAGCCTACCACTGCTAAAAGGGATGCGGGTTGTAAGTTTGATATACCGCTAATTGCATGTCCAGAAGTACAGCCGCCGGCATATCGGGTGCCAAACCCTATCAAAAGACCACCAATAACAAGTATTACCAAGCTTTTTAAGTTACCTAAAGCTTCCAAGCCAAAGTGATGAGACGGTGCATATCCATTTGGTTGCGCGAATCCCAATACCGCTAAATCTGCAATGGTTTCCTCTGAGATGGCTACCGTATAGCCCTCTGGAGAGAGAAAAGTTGCACCAATGTATCCTCCTATACCAGCGCCAACCAAAAAAAATAGATTCCAACTTTGCTCTTTCCAATTGAAGTTGAAAAATGGGGCAATCTTGTCTGCACCGCACATAGCACATAGCGTTCTTAGGTTACTAGAAAAACCAAAGCTTTTGCCAAAGAACAATAAAGAGCACATAACTAATGCTATGAGTAAGCCACTTACGTACCAAGGCCATGGTTGTATAATCCAATCCATCATCTTAATTTATCTTAACAGTTAATGGCTAGGGGTGCTTTTATGAAACCAGTAGCAACTGTTTCATATACCATCATTCATTTTATAAGGTAGTAGGGCAAACGTAATCTGAAACCAATATTGAAGTTTCCTTGATCGCACTAAAACCACCAGCTACATCAATCATATTATGATAACCTCTAGCCTTTAAAATAGAGGCGGCAATAACTGATCTGTATCCACCCGCACAATGAATGTAAAACGTTTCATCTTGCGGTACTAATGCCATTTTATCATTCAAATAATCCAATTCAATATTCAATGCGTTTTCAACATGCTCGCTTAAATATTCACTTTTCTTTCGGACATCTACAATTGATGGATCTTTTAACTCACTAAGCTCCCGAGCAGATACTTGGTCTAGTGTATCTATTTGCTTACCCGAAGCTTTCCATGAATCAAAACCTCCTTGAAGAAAACCAATAGTCTGATCATATCCTACACGAGACAAACGCGTTAAAACCT
Source organism: Bacteroidota bacterium (assembly GCA_003023665.1). Classification (GTDB taxonomy): domain Bacteria; phylum Bacteroidota; class Bacteroidia; order Flavobacteriales; family Schleiferiaceae; genus UBA10364. Next base: position 3,493 of record PXYR01000007.1, on the reverse strand, counting down.
CTTCCTCTTCGCCGGGGTCGGCAACTACTAAAAGTTTTTGATTGATGTCGGGAATCATCGCTCCCACCCACATTGCAAAATTGCCGTTTATCCCAATAAATATAGACTGTGGTACAAACCCTTTGATAAAATCATTTTGATGGCGCGTATCAACGATTAATGCATCCGTTTCTTCTGCCGCAGCTTCAAAAGCAGCGGCATTCATTGGTGTCAAACCACGCTTTAAAACAGTATCCAAGTTCTCATAGCCTGTTTTATTCAATCGAACATTTTCTGGAAAATATGCAGGAGGCGCTGTCAATCCATTGGTTACTTCTTTTACAAATTCTGATTCGCTCATATCACCGCGAAGCGCATAATTTGTTGCTTTCTGCTCACCCAATGTTCCAACGGTTTCTTTAGACATATTTTTTCCACAAGACGAACCAGCACCATGCCCTGGATATACAATTACATCATCTGCTAATGTCATGATTTTTGTTCTCAAGGATTGAAATAAGGTTGCAGCCAATTGCTCTTGTGTAAGGTCTGCTGCTTTCTGAGCCAAGTCAGGGCGTCCTACATCTCCTAAGAATAGGGTGTCTCCAGAAAAGATAGCATGATCTCTACCATTCTCATCCTTTAAAAGATAGGTAGTACTCTCCATGGTATGACCAGGAGTATGAAGAACCTTAATCTCAACATTCCCAACTTTTAAAACATCATTGTCTTTAGCAATATGACAGTCAAATGTGGGATTTGCATTTGGACCGAAAACTATTGTTGCCCCGGTTTTTTTGGCTAAATCAATATGGCCAGAAACAAAATCAGCATGAAAATGCGTTTCTAAAATATACTTGATTTTTACGCCGTCTTTTGCAGCGCGATCCATGTAAGGAAATACCTCGCGTAATGGATCTATCACAACAGCTTCGCCTTGAGAGGCAATATAATAGGCTCCTTGTGCTAAACAACCCGTATAAATTTGTTCTACTATCATTATTTATTAATGTTATTCTTAACCTATTTGCTTGAATATGATATATGCCGCCATAAGCAATACAAACCAACCAAAACCTTTCTTTAAACTATCACCGTTGATAAATTTTGCCAAGTATATTCCCACAAATATACCCACAACTGCAAAGCTTGTCACACTTAATAATAAGATCCAATCTATGGCCAAATCATTGCGCTGTAAATCACCTGTAAATCCGATCAGACTTTTTAGTGCAATAATCAAAAGAGAAGTTCCTATAGCCTTTTTCATAGGAAGTTTTGCGAAGAGAACAAGAGCCGGTATTATCAAAAAACCTCCCCCTGCACCTACAATTCCAGTAAGTACACCTACTATGGATCCCTCTGCTAAAATTCCAATGATATTAAATTTTGTAGCGGCACTTGTATTTCTGCGTTTTGGATGTTTCGTATTTCTTATCATACTTACTGATGCTGCCAACATGATAAGCGCAAAGAATAACATAATTGCCACATCCTTAGTTAAGCTGAAAGAACCAAAACTTATAATTTCTAATGGAATAGACGGTACCAAGTAAGCTCGAGTCAGGTATACCGCAATAATTGCCGGAATGGCAAAAACCAGACCTATTTTATAATCAACATAGCCAAGAGACGCATTTCTAATGCCTCCCACAAGCGAAGTAGCACCCACAATAAAAAGAGAATATGCTGTACTAACCTCAGGGGACTCACCAAATAAGTAGACCAATACGGGTACAGTTAATATTGAACCACCCCCACCTATGAGACCAAGTGAAATACCTATTAGTATTGATGCGAGATAACCCATTATTTCCATGATATCCTTCTGTTCACACAAATTTAATCATGATATAACTCTATAGGTGTGACTAAGGGCACACTAAAACAATATAGCAGCCATTTCCCTTTGCAACTCTTGTGCGGCAACTCCAGCCTTTTGTGCAAAGTCTTCACCACTAGCTTGGTAAATCACGCCTCTTGTAGAATTGACTAAAACTCCGTAATCTTTATTAGTGGCTTTTGTTAAAACAGCTTCCAACGATCCTCCTTGAGCCCCAACTCCAGGAATTAGGAAAAAAGAATCTGGTGCAGCCTTGCGAACGCGTTCTAAAAATTCCGTTTTAGTTGCACCTAAAACAAACATTAGCTGTTCAGGTGAAGCCCATTTTTGTGCTTTTTTCAATACTCTTTCAAATAAAGCCTCACCGCTTTCATCTTCGGTTAATTGGAAATCAAACGCCCCTGTATTTGAAGTCAATGCAAGAAGAATCACCCATTTATCTTGAAACGCTAAGAATGGCGTAACGCTATCTATACCCATGTAAGGAGCCACTGTAATGCTGTCAAAATTCATTGTTTCAAAGAAGGCTTCTGCATACATCTTGGATGTATTACCAATATCACCTCGTTTGGCATCTGCTATGGTAAAGACTTCTGGATACGTTTGATTCAAATAGTTTATGGTCTTGTTTAGTGCATTCCAGCCTTGAACGCCTATACTTTCGTAAAAAGCTATATTGGGCTTGTAAGCGACGCTATATTCAACAGTAGCATCAATTATAGCCTTATTAAAAGAAAATATAGGGTCGGGTTCAGTGAGTAGATGTTTTGGGATTTTTTTGATATCCGTATCTAGTCCTACGCAAAGAACACTCTTCTTCTTTTCTATTTGGGCTATGAGCTCTGCTCTCTTCATTTTAAATGATATCCGTTCCTTCCTTCATTTTCTCCGCATTCTCCGCCATGTGAAGCTCATCAATGAACCTTTGAATTTCACCACCAACAACATCATTAAGGTTATAGGTTGTTAGTCCAATTCTATGATCTGTTACCCTGCCTTGTGGATAATTGTACGTTCTAATTTTAGCAGATCTATCGCCAGTGCTAACCATGGTTTTACGTTTGGCCGCCTGTTCCTCTTGCTTTTTCTTAAATTCCATATCAAACATGCGCGAACGGAGTACTTTCAACGCTTGCTCGTAATTCTTGTGTTGTGACCGCCCATCTTGGCATTCCACCACAATTCCTGTGGGCAAATGTGTCAATCTAACCGCACTCTCAGTCTTGTTCACGTGCTGACCTCCTGCACCCTGAGCACGATACGTGTCCTTTTTCACGTCCTTCATATCCAAGTCAACATCTACATCTTCTGCTTCTGGCAAAACTACCACAGATGCGGCTGAAGTATGAACGCGACCTTGACTCTCCGTGGCCGGCACCCTTTGAACTCGATGCACACCACTTTCGTATTTTAAAATTCCATAAACGGACTCGCCTGTAACTTCAAAAGAAACTTCTTTGAAACCGCCGGCGGTGCCTTCATTCATAGAAATGACCTCTATCTTCCATCCTTTACCTTCACAGTATCTTTGATACATTCGAAAAAGATCACCTGCGAAAATAGCACCTTCATCTCCGCCTGCTCCCTGTCTGATCTCCACGAGCGCATTTTTATCATCTTCAGGATCTTTGGGAATTAAGAGTATTTTAATTGATTCCTCTAATTCTAAAA
>PXYR01000084.1 GCA_003023665.1 Bacteroidota bacterium | reverse complement strand
CCCTGCTCTGGTATGGTGGCATAACCTTCGCCAAACATCTTATAGACGAATTCAAACATTCTGCTGGAAGTGCGTAATTCCGTTTCAAGGAAAATTCCTGAAAAGAAAGGACGGAAGAATCGATCAATGATTTTTTCAGAAAACCCCTGGGACCTTAAATAGTCCAACGTGCTTGTTTCTGAGCTGTCAAAAATGGCATCTAAAGATTTTTTCTTTAGTCGTCTGCTTAATGCCAAGACTTTTACCTTATCTGTAAGTGAGCCAATATCTGCTAATAGAGTGGGTGCCAATAACCGAATGTTTCTTAGGGCATCACCTATAAGGAAACGTTTGCCATCAACATATATCTGTGAACCCGATTCTAACCTTCGTAATCGGAGCGCATCGAAATCAAGATATTTATTCGCTAATGGATAAGCGCTAAGAAGAACCTGAAAACCAAGGTCTAAATGGTATCCGTTTTTTTCTACGGTACGCACGCGTCCGCCTACGGCATCTGCTTTCTCTAATACCACAGGAGAGTAACCGGCTTGTTCAAGCTCATAGGCCGCTATTAATCCGCTAATTCCTGCTCCAATGATGTATATGGTTTTATTAGAATCCATGACTGTTACTGGCTTGTTTCATGGATAAAACCAGCTAGAACCAAATTAGTTTGCGCCCCAAAGCACTTCTTTAGAAAGGCTAAAACCGAACGGTTCTGTTGGAAATATTTTCGTCGTATTTGCGAATGAACTTATCTACGTTTTCTTCAACAAGATTCCAATCGGAATCAAATACGCCTTCATTAATCATTTGTGCCATGAGGATTCTTTGATGAGACTTGGATTCAAATTCTTTTTCTGAATCATTAAAGAAGACTTTCACATAGTCGTCATCAAAATAAGAAGGTGTTTCATTGTCATTGATCCGGAAGTACATCATTTCTTCACCAGTATTTAGGTCAGAGACATAGAAATACCCAATAGAATAGCGCAACTTCAGTACTTCTTTTTTCTGCACAAACACATATCCCTTTTTGTATTTAAACTTCACGTCTTTGTGAGTGAGCTGCTGCGCGCAAAGGGTGGCAGGTGCAAAAAGGCAAAAAAGGACAAGCAGTGACAGGTGTTTCATAGCGGTAAAAAATTATCACATAAAGTTACTATGCACTGGAGCGAATTCCAATTACATTTTATGGAGATCGTAGAATTGAACAACGCCTTTAAAGTTGGTTTTAGAACCTACTAATAGGGATACAATTTTCTTTTCACGGAATAAGACATTCATGTCGTTTAACCCCATGCCTTCTTCAATAAAAACAGGATTAGTGGTTGCTATTTCTGAAGCTATTAAGGTGTTTGGTTCACTGCTATGTGCAATGGCTCTCCGTATATCTCCGTCTGTAATGACCCCTTCAACACGGGCATTTCCTCCAACGCATACAAGTCCCAGTCTACCTTCGGAAATCTTAAGCAAGATGTCATGAAGCGCATCTGTTTTTTGAACAAAAGGTACTTGAGTAGTCATCAAATCTTTTGCTTTGGTCAGCAGGCTTTTCCCTAAAGTTCCCCCAGGATGAAACTGAGCAAAGTCATTTTCAGAGAATTTGGTGAGCTCCATGATGCTCGCACAAATGGCATCACCCATCACAAGAGCAGCTGTTGTACTTGTGGTTGGCGCTAAGTTGAGCGGGCATATTTCTTTATCCACTCTACATTCCAAATGAACTTTTGATAGGCCTGCAAGGGCACTCTGGTGTGAATGGGTCACGGCAATTACATTTTGCGTCCTGCTGTATTTCAATAGATTCATGAGCTCTGGGGTTTCACCAGAATTGGAGAAGGCAAAAATCACGTCCTTTTCTTCAATCATTCCTAGGTCGCCATGATAGGCTTCACCAGGGTGAACAAAAAATGAGGCAACCCCAGTACTTGAAAAAGTTGCGGCAAGTTTACGCGCAATGATTCCGCTTTTACCCATTCCTGTGAAAACTAGCTTACCCGTGCATGACATGATAAGATTCACAGCGGCTTCATAGTCGTTACTATCATGCTGAGCCATATCCAATAAGGACTTGGCCTGTGCTTCAATAGATTGAACCGTGAGTTTATTGATGCTCATGAATTTTCTTTAATACTTCTTTAAATACAGCATGCCCTCCTTTGGTTTCAAGTGTGGTGTCTGCCATTTCTTTAAACTCTTCAGCGGCATCATTTACAGCATAGAGCAGTCCACACTCTTCACGAGCAGAACAGTCATTGACGTCATCCCCTATGTACAAGACTTCGTTTATCTCTAGTTGATAATCATGGCGTAGCGCTCTAATCACATCTGCCTTATGATTCACGCCCATGTGACAGAAGTCAAAACCCAATTCATCCGCTCGCTTTTGCAAAGCCATGGAGCTGCGCCCACTAACCACGCCAAATTTTATTCCCATTGCTTTGATTGCTTTGATTGCTGTGCCGTCTTTGACGTTAAAGACTTTGAGCTTTTCGCCGTCACTTCCGTAGTGCAATCGTCCATCAGTAAGGACACCGTCACAATCTGTAATTACTAATCGAATCATATCAATTCTCTAACAAGGGCATCTAAATCTGATAGCTTCAGCATATTTGGCCCGTCGGAAAGCCCTTGGTCTGGATTGGGATGGGTTTCTAGGAAAAAGGCATTGGCCCCCCACAACTTGGCAGTTTTTGCGAAAAAGGGAACATAGGCCCGGTTACCACCTGTTTTACCGTCATTACCCTGTGTTTCTTGAGCAGCATGCGTACAGTCCATAACTACATGGTCAGTCAACGTCCCCAGCTTTTGGATATTCCTAAAATCAACCACCAATTCACTAGGCCCATAAAGGGTTCCGCGTTCGGTGAGCCATACATTTTGATTTCCGGTAGATTTCACCTTGTCCACGGCATACTTCATCTTCTCAGCATTGAGAAATTGAGCTTTCTTAATATTTACAATCTTTCCTGTTTTACCAGCAGCAATGAGCATATCTGTTTGACGACACAAAAACGCAGGAATTTGCACAATATCAACGCGCTGTCCGTATTCAATAATTTGCTCAGGTGTGTGAAAATCTGTGGTAATGGGTAAGCCAAATTCTTGGCGAATACTTTCTAGCATGGCTATACCTTGCTCAATGCCTGGTCCTCTAAAACTGCTTAGACTCGTTCTGTTGGCTTTGTCAAAACTGGCTTTAAAATACGTTTCCACACGGTAGGTGTCTCTAATACGAACAAGCTCTTGCGCTACTTCGCGAAGAAGCTCTATATTTTCGATGACACATGGTCCGGCAATGATTTTCATGATTTACTCCATTCGGTTTTGTGAAGACTACAACGAAAGTATTCTTCATTCCGTATTCAAATGTAGCGAATCAGCAGGGAAGAAGAGATGGATGCCAATGATCATTAGCAACTACGGGCAAGTTCGAACACTACATAAGTGGTGAAAATTTCCTCGCTTGCATAGGGTTGGTAGTCGATTTTTAAAACGACTTGACTTATTGAAGAAAATGAAGCAACATCTTCTTTGGTGCGCACGTGTTTTACATATTGGTAATGGTATTTACCACACTGCTTTTTGACTAATTTTTTGAAATTCTTCGCAGTAATTTCGGGTATTGCAGATTGTTGTTCTTGAGAATATTTGGCAACATCAAAGAGGTCGTATTCCGTATTCAACAGTTTCCAATCAGACAGATATGCGGGGGATTTAAGATCGCAGAAATCACCGTCACCGCTGATTCCAAAGGTACTTATGTATTGCTGGGAAACGCTGAAAGTCCCAGAATCTGCGTCCAGCATTCTGAACGTTGCAGCGCCAAACAATACATCATTACTGAGTAGCTGTACAGATTGATCACGGTCTAGATATATGCTCAAACTGTCGCCACGTTTCTGGTAATCCACACCTTCGCGGAGCTTGTCGGATAATTGATTGAAAAAGGGTGAAGCTAGAGCGAATCTTTCAAAATAAATCTTTGGGCTGCTTACCTGTTCAAAATGGGCACTACTAAAACGTCCTTGGGCACTCACTGCCACTCGGCAGATATTTGTGGTTTCGTCTTCATGAAAATGCAGATCTACCAAAGGGTTATTTTCTCCAGGACTCATGATCTTAAAAATGGTAGAGAACACAAATTCATGACCAATGCGGTCATAGAAATAGGGGATAGAGGGTGAATACCTTCTTGATTCTACTTCATGCGCAATGCTACCGGCATAGTAAAATTGGTCGTTTAGCAGTATGCTTTCAATAGGCACGCCCTCGGGTGTAAAGCTCACGGCGCGGAGCTGACCAAATTGATCTTCCACCACTAAGAGTACAAATTTCTCTGAGACCTCTTGAATATCTTTGGCTTTAATCTCCTTGAAGAAATGGGGGTTCAAATATCCGTATGGATGCCTGCGCTGGTCGCGCTCGTCTATTTTTTCATGCATTACGGTGACTATAGGAATGGAATCCATTGAAGCCAATGATAAAGAGGGAATAGAACCCTCTAGAAGGCCTTTTAGGCTCGATTGAAAATCAAAAGGTGCCTCTTCGAAATTTGTTGTGGTTTGCCCTGAAACATTTGTTGCCAGCATTATGATAAGGGCAAGAGTAAAGCCAATACCTATTCTATGCTTACGATTCGGGGTCATTTTAAAATGCTCTTTCTAATCCTTCAATTGCACCAAGCATCTTATTCATCTACGACTACAACTTTCTCAACGCTGCCGTCACTATAGATAAAGATTAAAGGAACATTTGCTCTTAATGCGGTTTCTCTGCCGTAGAAGTCTATAATTTTCACCAATTCTTTACCCGGACGGTTGAAGTCCTCTATTGAATTGAGGCAGGGATGGTTTTGATTTCCTATAATCTGAATCTGATTCAGGCCACTAGAAATCCGCTCATTGAGGTATTCCGCCACACCCTTTTTTACATGCGCTCCAAAGCTAGAATCTACGGCATGCAAAAAATCGGAATGTTGGAATCCATAATCCAAAGAATAATAAGGGTCCGATTGAACGGCATTGCTTATATCTAATTGTTTTTGTTGAAGGTCAGCATACCAGGATGAGGTATTCAGGTCGAACAGCATGTTGTCCAAGTAAGCATTAAATACATCCTTGTAAAACGGGTAAGAAAGTAAGCGCTCAATCAGAGGTCTATCCGTGTTGTGCCAGGCGTTCAAATCTCTGTTTGCCCAGTCTATGCCCGTCCAATCAATACCAAAGGTATTGTCCATATCATACTCTATAAAGACGAATTTCCCGTCTGAAGGCTTTTGATACAAGTAGTAATTATTATGGTTGTACGCATAGCCGTCCCAATGTCCAATTAAGATTTCTGCTGCCAGGGTTTTAAGGTACAGATCCACCTCAAAATTGTCCTCAATAAAGCAAGGGAAATCTGCGTTACTGATGTTGTTGAGTGTGTTTATGAATTGAATCAAATCAGAATAATCATTCGCTGATTTATTGGTCTTTAGCTCATAGGGACCGTAGTAAGCGGAAGGGTTGCTCCCTTCATATTTGAGGTCTGCCCCCCAGGTGCATTTGTATAAATTACCTTCATCATCACCGGGGAACCTCTTTTGAAGAAATTCGTCATCTATATGTTCTACATTCAAATAAAGGCCCTTGTACTGGCCGTTTATATATAGTTTCACAAAGCTTGTTCTAGAGCTTACCAAGGAATTATTAGTCAACGTAGTTAAGCTCATCCAATAGCGAAGTAGGGAGGGATCATTGTGTTGCCCCACTAGATTCATTTTTTCAATACCCTTGAACTTTTGACCGGAAGTGAATTCGTTAAAAGACACTTTAAATCCCTTTTTATTAGCATTCCTAGAGGTATTACCGCGCACTCGAAATCCAATATTCTGAATGGTATCGGAATAGCTTGCAGAAGTATATTGAAAGGTTGCAGCAAAGTGATGGTCGCTATATAAACTGTCTCCAAGTAAGGTGATTAAGTCATTTGGATGGAGTTGAATATGTACTTCAGCAACTTCATTTTGAAGGAAGGCTTCATTATTTGCGGGATGCACAATAGATTGACCAGTAGCTGCATTCAACGTAAGAATGATAGCTATAAAAAGTGCAGCGTTCCTCATAAAAATCTATTGCTTGTAATTAGAGTCATGATTACTCATAATCTGCATGGCCACATCATGGAGGTCGGTATTAAAACCTGTATTGTACGTGCTTGTAGACAAGTCATAATTATAAATACTATTCATCCAGATTAAACCACCCGTCTCCCTAACAATATCGCCTTGGTGGCCCTTTGTGTCCGTAAAAATAGAGGTTGCACGCGACCCCATTCTGTTGATGTTGTCCAAGAGCAGCGAGTCTTCCCACATTTGATGTAATTGGAAGGTTGCCCAACCTGTTGGAACAGTAAAAATTGTGGTGTTGGGAAATTCCACTCGTAATGAATCTACAATGTTCTTATGGATCCTATCGTTCACATAATGGTCGTATAATTCTTCAATGGTGTTGAAGCCATAGTGTGATGCGGTAGTATCCCAATAATCTGGATAATCAATGGTGGAAATGGATATAAAAACAGTGAGGTCTGGATTGTTTTGCAATGCATAAGCTATCCATGCGCTGAATCCTTCCGTATAATTATCGCTGTTGTGCCCGGAAGTCATTCCGAAGATATCAATGTTGCCTTGGTCAAGTGCTGCTTTGATGGCCATATGTTCGGAGGTGGTTGAATCCCTCCAAAAGTTAATAGCTCTCCCGTTATTACCGCCTCGCATAACTATGGTACTGTTATGATTTTCAAAATTAGTCGCATCGGTGATGTCGTCTAGTTTTTCAGCATATGGTCTAAAGAAGCTGTTTCCAATAAGCAATAAATTTTTGCCTTGAGGGTTTTGAACTCCTGGCTCCTTATTGCATGACGTAATTAAAGCTATTAAGGCAATTAAATAGAGTGTGAATTTCTTCATGGTTTCTTCAAAAGAAGTTATTGACCACCAAGATAATCATGATTGCTTCTATGATGGTCATTTATTCATTGGTGTGCAATAATTACACCATGATATCAAAATTTAAACAGACCCAACTAGTTTGATGGCGAAGCAATTCTTTTGGATAGAAATAATGAGCCAATAGCAGCAGGTATTGCCAACCATCCTAAGAGAATGAGACTCCCTCCGGAAAGATATACAGCACCCATCAATGCTTCTATGGGATTTGGACATGAAGAAGAAAATTCACCCATCCAGATACAACGCATAGTGTTGGCAAGTAAAAAGAGGTACCAATGTGTCCAATGACTGAGCACTCCAATAAAAAACCCACTAAAAATTAATCGAGCACGGGAAAAATTCTTTGGCAGAACAATGAAGAAATAAGAAAAAAGGA
>PXYR01000083.1 GCA_003023665.1 Bacteroidota bacterium | reverse complement strand
CATTCATCTTTATTCAAGATACTGCTGTTGGTGGTCAAAGCACCCCGTTTGCAGGAATTGAGGTAATGGGAGTATATCAAAGCAGTACAGGTTCTTTGCAAGTACCAGCTACGTTTACCCAAGCACTACCTGGTGATATTGTTGAGGTAAAAGGTGTGGTAGGAGAATACAATGGATCTAACCAATTATCTCTTGCTGATGCCAATTCATTCAGTATTGTCAACATTATTAGCAGTTCGGTGGTAAGTGATACCATTACTGTAGGCGATTTAAATGATCCTCAATTTGTCAATAACGTAGCTACTGGTGAGCCGTATGAGGGGTCTTTTGTGACCTTAACAGATGTCACTGTCACTCAAGTAATTCCATTTAGTGGTAATCGTGTAAGTTTTAATATCGTTGATGGGAACGGTAACGCTATGAATGTTAGCGATAGATTCTTGGCTCAAAAGTTAAACTCTTGGACTACCGTAAACCCAAATTCTCCTCAAAGTCAAGGAGCATTCGTTCCTCCAGTTCCGGGAACATTTTACAACTCCATTTCTGGCGTAGTCCGTCATGATGCTAACGGTTGTACGGGTGATAACGGTCGTGGTTATGAGATTAATCCATTTGACGCTTCTCACTATGATATTGGTTATGCGCCACCGTATATTTCAAATTTTGAGCGCGATCCTTCTATTCCTACTTCAAACCAAGATGTTGAGATAGTTTGCTCAATTACGGATTTTGATGGTAGTGTAGATTCGGTAGCATTCGTTTGGAGCTCAGTAGATACGCAGAGCGTTGCAAACTTCACGGTAGCGCCGATGACGTTGGCTGCGGGAACAACAGATGAATTTGAGTTTGAGATTCCACAGCAAGCAGACGGAACATTAATCCGCTATTACATTTATGCTAAAGACAACGACGGTAATGAAAGTTATTTACCTTCTAAACCGATCAATCAGGCCACTCCGAACTTTGATTTTTACACGGTTCGAGATAATGGTTTAATTATTCCAGATATCCAATTTACATACAATTCAAATGGAGCTTCACCGCTTGATGGTGTTGAGGTTACTGTCAAAGGTATTGTAACAGCATCAACCAAAATTGGCGATTTAGGATTCTTATACATCCAAGATGAAACCGCTACATCTTGGGCTGGAATTTGGTGTGTAGGTATAGGTTTGAACACTTATTATCGCAATGAGGAAGTAGAGGTAACTGGTTTTGTTGAAGAGTACTACGGAATGACACGATTAAATGTGACGTCATCTAGCAAAACGGGTAATCTAGGTTCTGTAACACCTTTGGTATTAGATCCATCAGATTCGGCAAGCTATGCAAACTATGGATGGGAGCCATACGAGAGTATGCTCGTACGCTATGAAGATCCAAATAGCAGTCCGCTATACGTAAGTTTACCAAATCTTGGTTTTGGCGATTACGGAGTTAGCAATAGTGCAACAGCTCCAGTATGGAGTAGCGGTCGCGTGTTAGCAGGTCGCCAGTCGTCTACTGCGTATTCCTCATTGAATGTACAATTGGTTACAGATACGTCTTATGCCAATCAAGATGGTGAGATGGATGTAACGCCAATAGTAGTGGATAATACAATGACGTTTGATGCTATTGACGGTATTCTATTCTATGGATTTGGAAATTATAGGTTACTGCCTAGAAATAATAATGACTTTATGAATCCTTCAGTGACGCTTGATAGTATCTCTGTTCCAACTTCACCCATTGGCCTGGATGAATGGGCTTCCATGAATTTAAAAGCATTCCCAAATCCATCAAGCGATTGGATGCAATTGGAGAGTCAAGGTCCAGGAACATGGAGTATTTATAGTATTCATGGGCAGCAGGTATTAGAGTTCCAGACAGACGGTTCTTTGCGTATTTCAACGTTGAAGTTAGAGACTGGTTCCTATGTTGCTCGATTCCGCGGTTTAGAAGGTGCAGGAACATTAATGTTTATGGTTCAACGATAAACATTGAAAAGAGCACTTTTCATAATAACTATTCTCATTGCGGCTTTGGGGTGTAAAAAACCCCAAGGTTCCGTTGAGAATATAGCGCCTGAAACAAGTATAAGCGTTGACAGTATTCAACGGTCGGGAGACTTACGTCTAAATGCAAATGTTCACTTGTATTGGTTTGGTTCAGATGCTGATGGTTATGTGGATTATTTTAAAATTCAAGTCAATGATGACCCTATAGGAATTACCAAGTCCAACGATAGTGTATTTACTTTTGTAATCGATGCAGGATTGGATTCGGCAGATGTACTTATTAAGGTTAGTGCGGTTGATCATCAAGGGTTAGAAGATCCCACTCCTGCTCAATTGTGGGTTCCCCTAAAAAATGCGGCGCCTTCCTGCCGTATTGATGCAGATGATATACAACCCGATAGCGCAAAAATTGTCCTAACTCTTCGATGGGACGCTGATGATATTGATGGCGACGAAACTATCATAGAAGCCCAAGTTAAATGCAATAATGGTACTTGGTCATCAATAGATTTAGGTCAAGGATTACTCAGTTTCACATTGAATCCGAACGGCACTTCAGCTCGTGTTTATCAAAACGGATTTTTAGTGGATACCGCTTTGGACGGTGCCTTGGCAGATGATCAAAATGTAATCTATTTACGCGTAAAAGATTGGGCGGGTTCGTACTCAGAAGTAGACACTTCTAGTACATTTTATTGGTCCAGTAGATCAACAAATATGCTTGTCCTTAACAGTCAGCCTGCCTACATAGGGGCTCAGTATAAAGAGTGGTTAGACAGTGCAGGAAATGTGTACGATTATGTACAGATGGATGCTATTACTGGAATTGGTATTCCGTCATATTGGAATCCTTCCATGAGACTTCTTTTTGAGCAATATGATCGTGTACTTCTTTTTGCTGATGCTACTCAATTTCCAAATAATGGGGGAACAGATTATCTGTTGAATATTCTAAGCCCATCTGTTCAGTCGTATGTTCAAGCAGGAGGGAAGGTGCTTACAAGTGCACAGATTACTAGTTCCATGGATATGGGAGCGATTAATGACGTATATCCCGTTAGTGGCTCCATAACCGCTGCCGGTCAGGCCCGTTTGACAAATGATAGTGCCATTGTGCCCGTTGATTCGATGAGTGCGGCACCCGCAGTGAGTCCAAAAAACATTGTTCTTGGCGTTACTCCGGTAAATCCTGCGGCAGATGCCAATGCCTATTATACGGCTCAACTTACTAAGATAGCCGGTTGGACAGGAGATAATACCGTTGGAACCATTCGTTCTAGAAATGGCGAAGTCTTTGAAGTCTTTTTTTCAATTCCGTTACATCAATTTTCAAGGTCTAACTCTTTGAATGGAGGAGATATCATTAAGCATATTTTAGAGAATGAATTTTAGGAGCATATTCATATTCGTTTTCTTGGCCTTTGGTTCCATGGCCTTTGCACAGAGCAAGGGGATACTTAAAGGTGTAGTCCTAGATAAGGTTACGGGAGAGACACTTCCAAACGCTTCCGTCACCATTGTAGGGACCTACTATCAAAGTCTCACGGACTTTTCTGGTGAATTTGAAATCAAGGATATTAAACCAGGAACCTATACCATTAAGGTTCAATTCATAGGATTTAGCCCTACTCAGATAAATGGGGTTAAGATAAAAGGCGGACAAAACAAACCATTAAAAGTATCTATGGTAGAGCAGAATGAAATGCTCAATACGGTTACGGTTGTGGGTCGTAAAAATCAAGTTGATCTTGAACAAGCATCCTCTGCCATTACCTTCTCATCTGAAGAAATAAATTCATTGGTTGCCAAAGGAGTTGAAGATATTGTGGCTCAGCAAGCCGGCGTTCAAAAGACCACAGACGGCATCCAGATTCGGGGTGCTCGTGTGTACGAAACAGAATATTTGGTAGATGGGATTTCTGCACAAGACCCACTAGCAGGAACAGGTGGTGGTGTAAGCGTATCCTCCTCTTCCCTTTCATCCATTAATTTGATGACTGGGGGCGCAAGCGCAGAATACGGCGGAGGTTCTTCGGGAGTTGTGAATACAACAATAAAAGAGGGCGGCAAGCAATTGCGGTGGAGTGCTCAATACAGCTCAGACAATTATACCCCGGCTAGTTTTAATACAGATCGCGCAGAAGTCACTTTAAGTACACCTATCCCCTTTACGGGCAAAAAATTAACACTGTTTACCAGTGCAAATGTGGATATAACGGATCATTATTTTGGTGCTACCGCCTCTGAATTAAACAGCTCATTGTTTCCGGACAACCCAACCCTTTGGGCACCGCGTCAAAGCAACGATTACACGCATACAACAAAATTGACTTGGCGCTCCAAAATGGTGGGTAAGATTAGCCTTACCAACAGTCATAGCTTAAAGGTGAATCAAAATTCACGTACGCTTCAAATTGTAGGATTTGATGCTCTTTTGGCACCTGGGTTTCAATACAATCGGTCTAACAATTTAGACAATGCAACTACCTATACGCACCACAGTAACCTAAGCGTACTGCAATGGCAAAAGCGACTTGGCGCCAAGACTGGTGTTAATTTCTCTGCTGGCCGTCTATTTACAAATCTAAGGGCAGATGCGAATGGTCGACCATTTAGAGCTACAACAGTGGATCAAATCTATGATGAGGATTATATCTATACGGGGCAAATGACGCTATTTAATCCAGACGACCCCTCCGGTACTTATTACTTGATACCAGGTGATGGTTTGGTTAACAATGGAGGAATCACTCCAATTTGGCACGATCATTATGCGCAGGAATATACGCTCAAGGGCAAGTTCACGTATACCCCAAATAAGATTCACCAAGCTTCTGGTGGTTGGGAACATGCCTTTACAGAATACCAATGGGTAGATGTATTTAGACCATGGGTAGGTGCGCCGATTGTACTCAATGACAGCACGACCACACCGTCCATCTCTATTGGTTCAAGCAATGATATCTGGAAAGTGAATCCTCAGAAAGGTGGATTCTTTGTCCAAGACCGTATTGAATACCAAGGAATTAAGGCTACGTTGGGAATGCGCTTAAATTATTGGGCGCCTGGTGCTTTTGCTGATAATGCTGTGGAGGATGAATCTTCTCCCGTTTTAAATCAGGTTCGTGAAGATTATTTGAATTCTACAATAGGAGTAGCTGGTTTGAGATGGAAACTTAGAATGTTGCCCAGATTAAATGTGAGCTTCCCTGTAACAGAAAACAATGTCCTTTACTTTAATTATGGACATAGCATGAGAACACCACACCCTAGGTTTCTATATGCGGGTCTTGATCCAGAATACCAAGATCGTTCCTTCCTTTCCAATCTAGGGAACCCAAATTTGAATCCAGAGGTAAATATCTCCTACGAAATTGGCTACAAAACGCTGCTTGGAACAAGACTGGGTTGGACATTGAATGCCTTTAACAATAATAGATTTGATTACATTGTTGCACGCCGTGTTATTACTACGGATGCCACGGGTAGACCCGTAACAAAAACCATGTACATTAATCAAGATTATGCCAAAGTATTGGGGGTTGAAACACAATTTAATGCCCGCTTAGGGGAGAGCTTTCAAACCTTTGTAAATGGAAGTTATCAGCAAGCTCGTGGTAAGAGTAATTCTGCAAGAGAAAGTGCTTTGCAGATAGCGCAGACCGGTGAGGTGCCTCTTTCCCAAGAGCAGTTTTTAGCTTGGGATAGACCCTGGAAATTCAATGCGGGAATTACCTATGCAAATGATAGCAGCAGATGGCGAGCCACATTGAGTGCAAGATATTCATCCGGTTACCGCTATACACCTCAAAATTTAGTCGGATATAACGATTTGGGCCGTCCACAATTTGAGGTTGATAACAGCAGGTTTTTGGAAGGTCGAGGCTTGTATTGGTTTAATATGGATGCCAAAGCCAGCTATCAGTTGATTACCCTTGGAGGTGGTCGCGGAATTGCTTTAAATGCTCAAGTAACTAATTTCACGAACAGGCGAAATGCTCAGATTATAAATCCCATTACTGGTAGAGCCTATGAGTATGGGGATGATGTCCCTTTAACTTGGCGTGATCCTCGCCCAGAGTTTAATGGTCCACAAGAGAGTGGAACAGATCCCAGAAATCCCGCACGTTATAGTGCGCCGATTCAATGTATGATTGGAATTCAAATGTCATGGTAAAGCGTATTCTACTTTTCTTGGCAGTTGCCATCGTTCCAGTTTGTCACGGTCAAATTCTTCCAAATTATGGAGAAGAACGAGCAGGATTAAGTTCATTTACCTATTTGAAAAGCCCAGTAGATCCATGGAGTGCAGGCCTAGCTGGGACAGCGTTAGCGAATACATCGTCCTACGGTTTGGCAACAAATCCTGCATTACTTTCTGCAGGTTCTCAACAAGGAATATTTTCAGGTTCACGAATGTTGGGCGCCTCCATAGGACACGATTTTTTAAGTATTGCTAAAGCAAGGAATCCAAATCAGGTGGTAGGTGTTTCACTAAATTCACTTACTTCAGGTGGTATTGTTGAGCGCACGGTTTGGCAGCCTGAGGGAACAGGTAGAATTGTTAATGGGGCACTTCATTGCGTTGGAATAGGTGTGAGCCAACGATTCTCCGATTATTTCAACGCTGGGGTACAATTGAAATACGGCCAAGAACAATTAGGCGCATTTACAGCACATTCAGTGGCGCTAGATTTAGGTTTTCATTACGAATTGGATTACCGCGAGTTGAGTTTTGCTGCGGCTATTTTAAACTTTGGGCCATCTACCTCTGTAATGCAAAGCGGTACACTTCCAACAACGGTGAATACAGATACTACAGCTTCTTCAGTAGCCGCTCCTCCTCAGGTTTTTGCTATGGGTATGCGATTCAATACCATGGACAAGGGTGACCACAAAGTGTATACCTCATTCCAACTAAATCACCCAAGTGACAACAATGAAAACTATAGTATCGCAGCGGAATATTGGTACAAGGATATTATAGAACTTCAATTGGGCTACAGAATGGTAAGCCGCTGGGGCGCTCCTAGTTTTGGATTTTCAACGAAAACCCACTTGGGCGGTTGGCCAATGAAAATAGGCGTAAGCGCCATTCCTTCACCCGCAGGTAATTACCAAACGGTAATAGGACTGACTTTAACCCCATTAAATTGGTTATTATGAGAAAGTTAATCGTTCTTATAGCAGTCGCAATAACATTTGTTTCATGCGAGAATTACTGGGGTAAGAAAACAGATCTTGGATTTATAGATATACCCAATTATGAGGTTCGTGAGATTGCCTATGTGCCTGTTGAACCCAAGTTGTATGATGCCTCTCACCCTATAGATGTTTGCATTGGATACGATGAATTCATTTATGTTGTGGATAGCGCAACTTCTGAAAT
>PXYR01000006.1:22140-26076 GCA_003023665.1 Bacteroidota bacterium | reverse complement strand
GTTGCTTCGATTGAATAGGCTGAAATTTGTAGATGAATTTGACGAGCCGTTTGAATTACTTGACCAATTCTGCTCAAAGGAAATAGGTGTTTCAATACTGAAGTTTAATTTTTCGTTTGCTTTGTAGAGAAGCCCAAACCTGTAGTGAGCTCCGTAAGTCTGGCTACTATAATTGGTTCCTCCATAATAATTTAAGCCAATTTCAGGCGCGTGTACAAAATAGAGTTTGTCGGAAATTAAATTGCGCCATTCGTGACCAAAAAAAATACCGGTGTTTATATTCAGGTAGGTTTGGTCATCGTAGTTTGCTAGATTGATTGAGGCCTGATCCAACCTGAATCTATGTAAGCTTGTGAAGTTTTCCCCCCATTTAATTAAAGGTCGGATATTATAAAAAGTACCAAACCCCACGCCAATTGAAGCTTCTGAGGAGGCTCCTAATTCTAATATTCTAGTCTTGTTTTGAGCGTATATGTGTGTGCTAAATGCAAATAGGATTAAAAAGATGAATTGTTTCATTGTTTAAAATTACAGTTTTTGAATGGTTTTAAATATGTATCATGCCATTAGTAGTATACATGATGACGACAAACGTTACACCCGGGAGTGAAAATCAATTTCTTTTTCCGCACCTAGCTTATTTTTTAACACGAATGTCTGATCATGTATTAATCATAAAAACTTTCTATCTCACGTCTTTTGAATAAACTGATTGCGATGGCTAACTTGTGGGATGAGTGTATTAAACATTTGGAAGCTACATAGGTTTCTTTATTGTAGAATAAACTGCATTAATCGATTTTATGATATAAATCTAATTATTAAGAAAATGAAGATATTCAATCTTGTAGCCTTAACAATTTTGGTGACGTTCACCACATCTTCTTTTGCACAGGAGGAAGGCAAGAGTACCTTAGAAAAGGTTATGGAAAAAATGCAACCTAGAAACATAGGTCCAGCAGGTATGAGCGGACGTGTTACTTGTATTGCTGTGCATCCAGACCAACCATCAACTATTTATGCTGGCGCAGCTAGCGGAGGCCTATGGGTAAGTGAAAATAACGGTCAGACTTGGGCCCCAATATTCGAAAATGAAGCAGTTGCTTCTGTAGGAGCCATTGCAATTGATCCAAAACATCCTGATATCATTTATGTGGGAACCGGAGAAGGAAACCCAAGAAACTCACAAACGAGCGGATACGGAATCTATAAAAGCTATGATGGTGGCACTAACTGGGAATTGCTTGGTCTTGAAGAAACTCGAACCATTCATAGAATTATCATTAATCCTGAGAACACAGATGAGATTTTTGTTGGTGCAACTGGGGTTGCTTGGGGAGAAGGTCCAAGAGGCGTTTTCAAATCTATGGATGGAGGAATGACATGGAACAAATCGTTATTCATTGATTCTAAGACTGGAGCAGGAGATTTAGTAATGGATCCAAATAACCCTAAGAAATTAATTGCTTCCATGTGGGAGTACAGGAGGTGGCCTTGGTTCTTCAAAAGTGGTGGTTCATCAAGTGGACTCTATATAACCTATGACGGGGGGATGAATTGGAAAAAAATGTCAGACAAAGACGGGTTGCCAAAAGGAGACTTAGGTAGAATAGGTCTTGCAATAGCGCCTTCAAATTCAAATAAAGTGTACGCCCTCATTGAGACTGGCAAGAAAAATGGTTTGTACGCCAGTTCAAATGGAGGGAAGAAATGGTATAAGATCAGCGAGGATGAGCAAACAGGTAATCGTCCTTTTTATTATGCAGATATTCGGGTTGACCCACAGAATGAAGACCGGATCTATTCGTTGTGGACTTATATAACTCGGAGTGATGATGGAGGTAAGAGCTGGAAAACAATAACTCCATATAGTAGGGTCCACCCCGACCATCATGCAATGTGGATTAATCCAGAAAACCCAGCACACGTTATAGAGGGGAATGACGGCGGGATGAATATTTCTTACGATTACGGAGCCACATGGTACTTTGTGGAAAATCTACCTCTTGCTCAATTTTATCACATTAATGTGGATGATCATTTACCGTATAATGTTTACGGAGGTATGCAGGATAATGGTTCCTGGATGGGACCAGCATATAGCTTAACAGTTGATGGTATTCGTAACGAAGAATGGAGCGAGCTATTCTTTGGAGACGGTTTTGATGTAGTTCCAATCCCTGGACGCACCGATGCAGTATATGCCCAAAGTCAAGAAGGAAATGTAGGGCTGGTGCATACTCAAACAGGTTATAGTGAATTAATTAAGCCGGTACATCCGGAAGGTGAAAAGCTGCGTTTTCATTGGAACGCTCCCATTGCACTTGACCCATTTGCTCCGGAAACCACTTTATACTTTGGCTCTCAATACATTCATAAGAGTTCTGATAATGGAAAGAATTGGAGCATTATTAGTCCAGATTTAACAACGAACGATCCTGAAAAACAAAAACAGCTTGAAAGCGGTGGTTTGACATTTGATGTAACCGGTGCAGAGAACCACACTTGCCTTATTGCTATTGCTCCAAGCGCCTTAAACCAAGATGTTATTTGGAGTGGTTCAGATGACGGGAAACTTTATGTTACTAGCGATGGTGGTGCTCAATGGATGGATCTTAGCAAGAAATTGAAGGGACTGCCGGAAGGATCTTGGATTCCACAGATTCGTGCTTCAGATTATGAGGAGGGTACCGCATGGATTGTGGCCAATGATTACAGGAGGAACAATTGGAGCGCTTACCTATATAAGGTGGAAGATTTTGGTAAGAAAGTAACGCGAATAGTTGACGATTCCGATGTATTTGGACCAGTCTTGAGCGTTTTACAAGATCCTGTAGAACCAAATTTACTTTGGGTGGGAGGTGAATATGGACTCTATGTTAGTTTGGATGAAGGCAATAGCTTTCAAAAGTGGGCAGAAAACATGCCTACTGTTCAGGTAATGGATCTTGCATTTCAAAAAAGAGAAAAAGATTTAGTTTTAGGGACCTTTGGAAGAGGGGCATGGGTTTTAGACGATATTGAGCCTCTACGAGAGTTAGCGGCATCTACTGATTTTGAGGAACTAACATTCTTCACTCCACCCGTGGCGTATCAGTGGGAACGCAAGCAGAGTCCTGGTGTTCGTTTTGCAGCTAGTGCAACATTCCGTGGAGAAAATCGCTCTTTTGGTGCACGCTTTAAAGCATTTGTACCTCAAGTTGCGGAGGACAACAAGAAAAAAATGCGCGTTGATTATCAAGATTCCAACGGAGATACAATCTACACGCAATATGTGAGGGTTAAAGAAGGTTTAAATAGCTGGCGCTGGGCCATGTGGCAAAGCGGAGAGCGCTACCCGGAATTCAAAATTAGGAAAGAAAAGAAAGATCAGAGTGATCCACGTGGCGCATCAGTTCTTCCTGGAACATACAAGGTGACTATCAGTTTTAGTGACAAGGTTACCTCTCAAGAGGTTGAGGTACGTGAAGATCCTAGGATGAAAGAATGGGTAAGTATGGAAGACCTTGTATCAAGACAAGAAGCATATAAGGGAATCCAATCCATTCAGTCAGAACTAGATGAAGCTGTACAGAAGTTGGCGCGTGCTAATCAGAATATTGAAAGTTTACAAAAGGTGCTAAAAACAGCGTCTTACAAGAACGACTCGATTCTTGCAGATACCGTTAAAGCAACTGCAAAGGCACTAGAAGAAGTTCGTCATGGTATTTTTGGAAAGAAAGAGACTAAAGGTTACTTCGAGCAGCCAGAAACTTGGTCCAATCAATGGGGAGCTTCTTTATGGCAGTTGGCAAGTTCAAAACGTGCCTGGGAGAGCAATGAGCAAAATCTTTTCAATCATTTGAAGAACCGAACGGAAGAGGCAACAAAAAGTGTAAACGAATTTTTGGATAAAGACTACAAGGCATTAATGGATTACTTAGAATCTAATCCTGT
>PXYR01000006.1:0-22130 GCA_003023665.1 Bacteroidota bacterium | reverse complement strand
CCACTTGAAGAATAAATGAGAATGATTAAAATAAAGATTCCCGCGGGCAACGCTTGCGGGGATCTTTATAATCTATAAAAACCCGAAAGGATTACTGAATAATTATAGGCTTTCGTAAATCGCCCGATTGGAATATATAGTATCCCGGGTTTGATTCTATATGTATAGAACGTTCAAAGTCTAATTGTCCTTTCTGAATTAGACGTCCATCAACGGCGTAAATAACGTATTGGGACCCTGACGGTAGTCCTCGTACTTGGAATGAACCACTGGAAGGGTTGGGTGCAATCTGAACATCCTCGATTGAAATCTCTTCATTGTCAAGCACGGTAACAAGCTGAAAGTCGTCTAAGAAAGCGTTATTACCTCCACCGGATATAAAGTCTATTTTAATCATAATGGGATCAGGGCCTACATAGTCGCTCAAATTTATATTGATACTTCTCCAATTATTTAAAGATGTGGGATTCCAAGGATTTGCTTTATTTGTTGCAGCGTAAAGAAGGGGACCTAACAGGGTGCGAGCACTCTGCCACGACTCTCCGCAATCTTGACTTACACTAACTACTATACGGTCTCCCGCAAAACCTGGCTTGCTTGCTACTGCGTATTTAAAGCTAAAGTTCATGGATTTTGCACCTCCAACATAGATTTTGTCCGTTATCAAAGCATCGCTATTGTCTACTTGGTTGTTGTAATTATCTAGTTTAACACAATAAGCGCCTTCGTAAAAATTATAGCTATTACGCTGCCAAGTGATGTTGTCGCCATCTGCATTTTCAACATGCCAAGTACCGCTTGGAACGGTGTTGAATTCAAATCCTGATTGGAATCCGTTGACCCATAATCCCGGTGAATTTTTTCTTACTGAGATGTATCCGTTTTGAAGAAGGGTGTTGGTCCCATTGCCATTAGTTACCGTTAAAGAGACATTGAAATTACCTTTATAATGATATGTAACGGTAGGGTTTTCATCCGTAGAAGAATTAGGTGAACCGCCAGGGAAATTCCACTGCCAGCTTGTAGGATTGCCAAATGTACTTCTATCTGTGAACTGAACGGTGCTGCCCGCACAGATTACGGATTGATTTACGCCAAAGTTGGCTTGAGGGGCACAAGGCAAAGTTGCGTTTGCAGCAATACCGGTATTTGAAGCATTAACTGGGGTTACCAAATAGCCTCTGCGATTAGAAATACTTAAGTTACTTCGCATGATGGCGCGTTGGTCTTGAGTGAACATATTCATGCAATTATCGTCTGAATAATCCATGTAATTTTCAATTTGATCAAGCTGATCTGGGTTGTCATTTGAACAGGTATTGGCGTTTAAATTACAGCCAAAGCTTGCCTCTACGACAGGCGGAGTGTCTGCACAATTGTCTCCAGAAAAACATCCTCCTTTAAATGGATGGTCAAGACCTAAGTAATGACCGGCTTCGTGCGTCAAAGTTCTCCCTGCACTTGTACCGGTTCCAATTCTACCCATTCGATCATGCCTAACTACCAAGCCGTCAAAGGTTGTTCCTTGTCCCGGATTGGGTTTGTATGCATATCCAAGAACGGTTCCTGATCCTGAGCTACCAAGGTCAATGCTATTCACCACCCAAATGTTCATGTATTTTGTGTTGGGCCAGCTAATCAGGCTTTTAACGATGTTATTTGCGTTCGTACTCAAGGCGCTTTGCGTTCGGGTAATCCCAGAGGTGCAATTTCCTTGAGGATTTAACTGGGCAAGCTCGAATTCAATTTCACAATCTGTGGCCACGTTAGCAAAAATGGAACGAGTATTCGTTGTATCAGCGTTCATTCGTCTAAAATCTTCGTTTAGAACAGCTATTGCATCCCGCACTTGTTTATCTGAAATGTTGTCTGATATATCGTCCCAAATTATGTGTACCACCACGGGAATTTTATAAACGGTGGCTTCCGTTTTGGAATCATTATCGAAATCGATGTTCTGGATAAACTCGTTTTCAGCGCTTTCATACGCTGGAAAGAGTCGTTTTACTTCTTGCTCAAGTTGATCGTGTCCACATTTTTGTCCAAATACGGCGCTTGAAACCAAGGATAAAGCAATAATTAGGGGTATTCTGATGTACTTTTGCATGGTTTGCAATTTCGCATTTATTCTTATTGTTAACAACACAATATCTATACTAAGTTCATCGTGCTGATTTTTTGTGCATAGATTTTTGGTTGTTAGGCAAATAAAGATGTATTTTCGCAGCCCTTTTAGAGGTCGTGTGGAACGGCCACTTTTAAATTTAAAACGCATTAGCGGTGAATACATTAAGTTATAAAACAGTTTCAGCCAACGCGGCTACAGTAGACAAAAACTGGTTAATAGTTGATGCAGAAGGCCAAACTTTGGGTCGTTTAGCATCTAAAGTTGCATTACTACTTAGAGGAAAGCGCAAGCCTAATTATACCCCGCACGTTGACTGTGGTGATAATGTCATCATTCTTAATGCCGACAAAGTGGTGTTAAGCGGAAATAAGATGACTGAGAAGACTTACGTTTGGCATACTGGTTATCCAGGAGGTCAACGTACGACTAACCCAGAAAACATTATGGCAAAGTTTCCTGAACGCGTTGTTGAAAAAGCGGTAAAGGGAATGCTACCTAAAAATCGTTTAGGTGCGCAGTTGTTCCGCAACCTACATGTATATGTGGGTGGTGAGCACAAGCATGAAGCTCAAAAGCCGACTGCGATCAACATTAATGAAATCAAATAATTAATAATAAATGGCAAAGTTTCACGCAATTGGAAGACGTAAAACTTCTGTAGCTCGTGTTTACATGGACGAAGGTGCTGGAAGCATCACCGTCAATGGTAAGGACTACAAGGACTACTTCAACACTGCGCCGTTGCACTACAAGTTAGAGCAGCCTTTCTCTTTGACTGATACTACAGGATCCTACGACGTTAAAGTAAACGTTTTTGGAGGCGGTATTACCGGTCAAGCTGAGGCAATTCGCTTGGGTGTTTCTCGTATTCTCTCTGAGATTGATAACGAGAACCGCACAGAATTGAAGCCTGCTGGACTTCTTACTCGTGACCCTCGTATGGTTGAGCGTAAGAAATTCGGACAGAAGAAAGCACGTAAGAAATTCCAATTCTCTAAACGTTAATCGAGATTTAGTATCCAAATGTGTCAGACTCTTAAAGGCTACTGATGCATTGCTTACTAGGAAAGTAAACTCAAAAAAATGGCAGTAACAGACAACATTAAAAAACTCATGGATGCGGGTGTTCACTTCGGACATTTAACTCGCAAGTGGAATCCTAATATGGCGCCTTACATCTTTATGGAGCGCAATGGAATTCACGTAATCGACTTACACAAAACAGACGCTAAACTCAACGAAGCAACAGAAGCTTTGACTAAAATTGCAGCGTCAGGTCGTAAAATCCTTTTCGTAGCAACGAAAAAACAAGCTAAAGAAATCGTCGCAAAGTATGCAGGCGATGCAAACATGCCTTACGTAACTGAGCGTTGGCCAGGGGGTATGTTGACAAACTTTGTAACAATCCGTAAAGCCATCAAAAAGATGCAGAGCATTGATAAGATGAAAGAAAACGGAACGTTTGAGACCTTGTCAAAGAGAGAGCGTTTGCAAGTTGATCGTCAACGTGCGAAACTTGAAAAAGACTTAGGCTCTGTAGCTGATATGAATCGTTTGCCTGCTGCTCTTTTCATTGTAGACATTAAGCGTGAAAATATTGCTGTAGATGAAGCTATTAAGTTGGGTATTCCAACTTTTGCTATGGTTGACACAAATTCAGATCCGCGTCGTGTAGATTATGCTATTCCAGCTAATGATGATGCGTCTAAGTCGATTGCAGTTATTTTAGAAAGAATAACGGAAGGCGTAAAATCTGGTCTGTCACAGCGCAAGAGCGATAAGGCAGCTGCAGAACAAGCAAAGATTGATAAGAAAGCTGCTAAAGCATAAGCAATAGAGCTTTATTAGATAGATACCTTATTTAAGAGTCGTGGAGAACACTTTACGGCTCTTTTTTCAATTAAAACAATAAATTAAATCTCAATATCATGGCAAAGATTACTGCTGCTGAAGTAAATAAACTCAGAAAGCAAACCGGTGCTGGTATGATGGACTGCAAGAAAGCTTTGGTTGAAGCCGAAGGTGATTTCGAAGCTGCAGTAGACATCTTAAGAAAGAAAGGTCAAAAAGTAGCAGCAAAGCGTGCGGATCGTGACGCTACTGAAGGTGCTGTTATTGCTAAAACGAATGGCTCAGACAAAGGAGTTATCGTGAAGCTATCATGTGAGACAGACTTTGTGGCGAAAAATGAAGATTTCGTTGGTTTAGCTCACAAATTGGCTGATTTGGCCCTCTCTACAGGAGTTTCTAGTGCTGAAGAATTTGGTGCAATGGCTTTTGAAGGCGGCTTAACAGTTGCGGATAAATTGCAAGAGCAAACAGGTGTAATTGGCGAAAAAATTGAAGTGGCAGAATTAGCTACAGTTCAAGCTGCTTATGTAGCCTCATATATTCATATGGGTAATAAAATTGGTACTCTAGTGGGGTTAACAGCCGAAGCTGCGGAAGCTGGTCGTGATGTTGCTATGCAAGCTGCAGCTATGAATCCTGTTGCATTGAATCGCGATGCGGTAACACAAGATGTTATTGATCGTGAACTAGAGGTAGGTAAAGAGCTTGCTCGCCAAGAAGGTAAGCCTGAAGAAATGTTAGACAAGATTGCTGCAGGTAGATTAAAC
This sequence comes from Bacteroidota bacterium, assembly GCA_003023665.1. GTDB lineage: Bacteria > Bacteroidota > Bacteroidia > Flavobacteriales > Schleiferiaceae > UBA10364. The sequence goes on along the minus strand of PXYR01000006.1, from coordinate 17,384 downwards.
AAATTCTTCAAAGAGAATACATTGGTAGACCAAGCCTTCATCAAAGATGGTAAGATGAGTGTTGCAAAATACTTGACTAGTGTACAATCTGGTCTAGAAGTGGTAGACTTCAAAAGAGTTTCTTTATAGAGAAATTGCAGAAAGAAAAATGAAAGCCCTCATCGGAAGATGAGGGCTTTTTTTATTGAAAAATTCATTCCTATTTCGGTGTAAAAGTAACGTGGCCATTTTATACAATCGTTTTGAGTTGACTTATATTTGTTCAAACCTTTGAATGATGAAATACAATAGAGTCCTATTGAAATTGAGTGGCGAAGCGCTAATGGGCGACAATGACTTTGGAATAGACCCCAATCGCATAGCCGAATATGCTGAGGAAATCAAGGCGGTTTCAGAAAAAGGTGTTCAAGTAGGTATAGTCATTGGTGGCGGTAATATTTTTAGAGGAATTAGTGGTGCATCACAAGGGATGGACCGTGTGCAAGCCGATCATATGGGGATGCTGGCTACCGTAATTAACGGCCTGGCTTTGCAGGGAGCTTTGGAAAGTGCAGGTGTAAAAACACGTTTACAAAGCGCTATTGAGATGGATAAAGTGGCTGAGCCATTTATTCGCCGCCGAGCAATACGTCATTTAGAGAAAGGTCGTGTGGTTATCTTTTCCGCGGGAACAGGAAATCCATACTTTACTACTGATACCGGTGCTACACTGCGCGCTGTAGAAATTCAAGCAGATGTCATCTTGAAAGGAACTAGGGTAGATGGAATTTATACCGCTGATCCGGAAAAAGATGAATCGGCAACTAAATTTAAAGAGCTAAGCTTCAAGGAAGTTTACGATCGCGGATTGAATGTGATGGATATGACAGCATTCACATTGAGTCGGGAAAATGATCTTCCTATTATTGTTTTCGATATGAACACTAAAGGCAATCTAATGAAGGTTGTAGAAGGTGCAGACGGCATAGGAACATTGGTTAAGAACTAAGCGTATAGAACTCATGGAAGAGGAATTAGAATTAGTGTTGGAATCAACAAGGGACGATATGGACAGAGCAATCGTTCATATGGAAAAGTCACTATTAAAAATTCGTGCAGGTCGTGCAAGCGCCTCAATGCTTGATAGCGTTATGGTCGAGTACTACGGTGCACCAACACCCCTTGCTCAAGTAAGTAACGTCAATACGCCAGACGCAAGAACTATTAGTATTCAACCTTGGGAAAAGAGTATCATACCGGATATTGAGCGTGCCATCATTAATGCTGGACTAGGTTTTAATCCAATGAATAATGGTGAAAGCGTAATAATTTCAGTTCCTCCACTAACAGAAGAACGTCGTCGTGAACTAGCTAAAATGGCTAAAGCAGAAAGTGAGAATGCCAAGGTTGGGGTTCGTGCGGCGCGCAAGAGTGCGATGGATGAACTCAAAAGAATGGGGAGCGACGGATTAAGCGAAGATCTTCGTAAGGATAATGAAAATAATATTCAAAAAATGACGGACGATTACATTGCAAAATGCGATGCGATGTTTGCGAAAAAGGAAAATGATATTATGACGGTTTAAGCCGTTTGCAGATATACTTAATTACCTGTGTGAATTGCACAGGTTTTTATTTTTCCCTTATTTGTTTGAACAATTAACTTTGTTATTCCTTAGTGTCTTATGAGCTTAGAAGAAGAAATCAAACAAAGGTCTTTCAAAACAGAACAGTCAAAATTGATTGTTAATCTTATATATACCTCCAATAGATTAAAAGAACGTATCAGTGCTCGACTAAAGGAGAACGGCCTAACCATGCAGCAGTATAATGTACTGCGAATTGTGCGTGGTGCTGGAGAAACGGGGTCTACTACTTCTGAAATACGCGAGCGATTATTGGACAAGATGAGCGATGCCTCTCGTATGGTTGATCGTCTAGTCTGTATGGATTTTTTGATGAAAGTTCGTGACAAACAGGATAGAAGAATAGTTTTCATTTTCTTGACCGCGAAGGGCGAAAAGCTCGTTAATCTTTTAATCCAACGAGAAGAAGTAGAATCTCTAGCTGCGGGTATGGATGAAAAAAAAGCCCAACAACTCAATGAGCTGTTGGACTGCTTTAGATCGGATTTAGCAGGCTAAATCAATTTTTCAAATAATTAATCAAGGCACTAGTAGAACTATCATGATCATGTGCCGGACCGCCTTTCAATTCATTTAGAACAGCTTTTGCTAGGACCTTACCTAGTTCAACGCCCCATTGATCGTAAGAATAAATGTTCCAGATATAGCCTTGAATGAAGATTTTGTGTTCATAGGCTGCAATAAGTTGTCCCAAATGATAGGGGTTTAACTCGTCCAGGACGATACTATTCGTTGGTCTATTTCCTTCAAATACGCGGTAAGGAGCAATTTTATCTATATCCTCACTGCTGATTCCTGCTTGGCGCATTTCAATTTCTACATCCATTCTTGACTTACCTGTCATCAATGCCTCTGTTTGTGCAATAAAGTTTGCCAATAGAATGGGATGGTGTTCGGGTAAATCGTGCTGACATTTTTTAGCAGCAATGAAATCCGCAGGAATTAGGTCCGTTCCCTGGTGAATAAGTTGGTAGAAAGCGTGTTGCCCATTGGTTCCTGGTTCGCCCCAAATTATAGGGCCTGTAGGATAATTGACTCTATTACCGCCGCGGTCAACGTACTTCCCGTTACTTTCCATATCTCCCTGTTGAAAGTAAGCAGCAAAGCGGTCCAAGTATTGATCGTAAGGAAGTATTGCGTGTGATGGCGCATTATGGAAATTTCTATACCAAATGCCTAGTATAGCCATGATTGCAGGTATGTTTTCAGACCAATCAGCTTCAGCGACATGCTTGTCCATTGCATGAGCACCGCTCAAAAATTCTTGAAATCCTTGAAAACCAATAGCAATTACCACCGGTAAACCTATTGCAGACCATACGCTATAACGACCTCCAACCCAATCCCAAAAACCAAACATGTTTTTAGTATCAATTCCAAATTGTGCAACGCCCTCTGCATTTGTACTTACAGCAACAAAATGTTTTGCAACATTCTCTATATCTCCGCCATTTTTGAGAAACCACTGTTTTGCACTGTTCGCATTTTGCATGGTTTCTTGCGTGGTAAAGGTCTTAGAAGCAATGATAAACAGCGTTGTTTCAGCATCTACTTTTTTCAATACTTCATGAAGGTCAGCACCGTCAACATTGGCTACAAAGTGAAAATCAATTTCATCTGTAACAAAAGGGCGTAAAGCATTAATTACCATCCGTGGGCCAAGATCAGACCCACCAATACCTATATTGACAACACTCTGAATTCGCTTGCCAGTATAGCCTTTCCAATTTCCTGACCGAATTTCACTTGAAAAAGTGGCTAGTTGTGCCCAAGAATCTTTTACTCCAGGCATAACATCCTCACCATCCACATATATGGGGTTCTCACTTACGTTTCGCAGCGCAGTATGTAGGACAGCACGGTCTTCTGTAACATTAATTTTTTCACCACTTTGCTGTTGCTCAATGGCAGAGCGGACATCGGCTTCTTCTAACAGTTCTTGAAAGAGAGCAAAAGTTTCGCTCCCAATATGGTTCTTAGAAAAGTCAAAGAGTATTCCGTCCCAATTGATGTGGTATTTGTTAAAGCGCTCGCTATCCTCATAAAATCGAGTCTTGAGCGTGCGTTTATCATAGATAGAGTTCTTTTGAAGCTTGTGCCAGGCTTTTAAATCCGTTGGCTTTTGATTTTTAAGCATCTTAGATATTCTTGAATTCGTGACAAAACTAAACTATAAGGCGCTACTTAGCGTTGTGTTTACTAATTTCACTAATTATTTTACGAAAACTTCATGTTACGATTTAGAAGTACCAGCGATTTTCAGAAAGAAGTACGCACCCGAGTTAGGTTATATTTAAAGGAACACGGCAAATCAGGTTTAGCAGATCACCGTTATTATTTAAAGGCGGGATTGAATATGGCTTTATATCTTGTTCCGTTTATCATATTCTTACTGGGGAACACTTCCTTTTTAATGACTACGTTGCTCTGGGGAATCACTGGTTTAGGAATGGCTGGTGTTGGAATGAATGTAATGCATGATGCTATTCACAATACGGTATCAAGAAGCGAATGGGTGAATCGTAAAATTGGAGCTGTCATTTATATGCTAGCGGGTAATTCTTACACTTGGAAAGTGCAGCATAACATTAAACACCACACACACACGAATGTAGATGGGCATGACGATGATATTGATACAGGAAGCATGTTTAGATTTCATCCAACACAAGACTTGAAACCCAGGCACAAATACCAGCACATTTATGCTCCTTTTGCATATGCCTTTATGACATGGAAGTGGTTGTTGGAAAAAGATTTCACGCAAATTGTGCAATACAATAAATCCGAATTATTTAAGGCGAGAAATCAGTCCTTGGGACTTTTGTGGACAAAATTAATCGTAGGTAAAGGATTTCACTTTTCTGTCTTTTACATCCTACCACTTGCTTTAGGTTTACCTTGGTATATGATATTATGGGGCAATATGGTTATGCACAGTGTAGCCGGTACCATCTTATCTTTCACTTTCCAGCTGGCACATGTTGTTGATAAGGCTGAATTCCCAACAGAAGAAGAAGCAAAACAAGATAGTTTGTTGGAGCATCAACTAAAGACTACGGCAAATTTCAGCACAAGGAGTAAATTGGTTACTTGGTATACCGGAGGTCTTAACTTTCAAGTTGAGCACCATTTATTTCCATCAATTAATCATGTTCACTATCCTAAGATAGCAGAGATTGTTCGCAAAACGGCTGAAGAATTTAAGTTACCCTACAATGAGTATCGGTCAACAATTTCAGCACTGAAAGGACACTTTGCTCATTTGAAAAATATGGGGCGATCCATGGCTTAGTTCACATGAATGATTAAACCAACTTGGTTTGCTTAGGTCTAAATATTTTTGCTCTGATTGAAACGTGTTAAATAACCATGAGAAAGCTATTTGTCCTCACTTTATTATTCTTTAACTCATTTTTGAGTGCTCAGAGCACGTTCAACGATATTGCCCCAATTCTTTATAAGAATTGTACTAGCTGCCACCGTCCTGGAGGTGGCGCTCCTTTTTCCATGCTCTCCTTTGCTTCCACTTCTCCTTGGACTACTAGCATGGTGCATGTCCTACAACACAGTGAAATGCCCCCTTGGGCAGTAGATACTTCATACATCCACTTTGTTAACGAGAGACAGATTACCAAGGAGGATAAAGATTCATTATTAACATGGATTTTTGACGGATCTCTTCAGGGTGATCCTGCACTTCAACCTCCTACACCTTTATATCCATTGCGTCAATTGGGCGGAACGCCTGATACCATAGTACAAATGTTAAAGTTCAAGAGTAACGCAGGTGCCACGGATTCATACAACACGATTGCAGTCCCTTTAAACCTTGGTCAAAATAGGTTTCTTCGTGCTGTTGAATTGGTTCCTAGTGACCCGCAATTGATCCATCATTCGTTGATAGTTGCAGGTTCCTCTGGCGGAATCAATATTGACACTAGCGGTAATGCATATGCCGTTCCTGGTAATATTGCTATTGGAACTTGGGCACCCGGCTCAATGCCCATAGTTTATCCCAATGCTCCCGAATTAAAAATGGGAATAGAACTTCCTGCTAACGGAGAAATAGGAATGAATATTCATACTCCAAAGGGCACGGCAGGCCAATTAATTGATATTCAAGTTAGGCTTTATTTCTATCCGGTAAACGAGACAGGCATTCGACAGGTTTTTGATTTTGTGCCCCTGCAATATTGGGCTAATGATTTTTTTATTCCTGCCGGTCAGATAAAGAGTTTTTCTGTGGAGGAACCAGCGCCTTCGCAGGCTATTTCAATTTTTTCAGCATTTCCTCATTCACATCAGATCTGTACAGAAATTATTAATTACGCTTATGATCCTCTGACCAATGATACAATCCCTCTTATGAAAATAGATAGATGGGACTTTGAACATCAAGAGTATTATTATTATAAAAACTTGGTGAAGCTATCCCCTTCCTATATTCTTCATTCCGATCATACTTATGACAATACAAGTCTTAATCACCATAATCCGCACAGCCCTCCTCAGTTAATTACAGCGGGCTTTAATACTGATGATGAGATGCTATATGATGGTTTTCAGTTCATTGCGTATCAGGCTGGAGATGAGAACATTAATATTGACAGTATTCTTAAGCATGATCCTTTAATTGTGCTTGGAATACCAGAGGAAACGAACATACCCAGAGCAACATCAGTTGTTATACCCAATCCTGTTCAGTATGACGGAACGATTGTAATTCATTCTGAAGATATTGAGATTGAAAACAGTAGTTTCCATGTTTACAATCAACAAGGGCAGCTTGTTGAATTAGATTATAGATTTCAAGAAGGAAACATACAATTTTCAAAAGCCAAGCTAGCAGCAGGCATGTATTTCTACGAAGTGGTTGCCAAGGGACGCAGAATTACCGCAGGCAGAATTATTTTTGAATAAGATTATCCGTTTACCGCAACTACATCTTCTACGAGTGTAGGTAGCATTTTTTGCAGAATACTCAGGATGCCATTTTTTAAGGTCATTGTAGAAGACGGACAACCCGAACAAGCACCTTGCAATTGCACTTCAACTATTTTATCCTTGTACGCCATGAAGGCAATGTTACCGCCGTCTTGAGCCACTGCAGGCTTTATGTATTCTTCTAGGATGTCTACAATTCGCGCTTCAACCTCTCCGAGATCTTCAGGATTGAGGACGGGGCCGGAACCTTGTTCAGCTTTTTCTTCTTGTATGGGTGCCAACTGCTCTTCATGGACTGCAACACCGCCGTCTTGTAAAAATTCTGTGATGAACACACGAACTTCTTGTGCAACGTCGTCCCATTCAACTATGTCGAATTTCGCTATGGCGATGTAATTACCAGAGATAAATACTTCTTTTACAAAGGGGAAATGAAAGAGTTTAGTAGCTAAAGGCGAAGGCTTGGCTTCATCAATGTTTCTGAATTCAGCTGAATCCGACTGAAGAAGCAGTTTATTGCTTACAAACTTCATAACCTTTGGGTTTGGAGTCATTTCTGCGTAAATACTCACGGGCACTCTTTTAATTTCCATATTTAGGGTATTTTCAGGGTACAAATTTACACCACAAAAACAAGACCCTATGTCTATTGTTCGCTCAGTTCTTGGATATACTCCTGAAATTGGAAAAGATTCTTTTGTAGCGGAAAACGCTACCATAATTGGAAACTTCAAATGTGGTGAAGGATGCAGTTTTTGGTACGGCAGTGTCATTCGCGCAGATGTTAATGCAATAACATTAGGCGAAAAGGTGAACATTCAGGATAATGCAACAGTACATTGTACCTACAAGAAATTTCCAACCACTATAGGAAACAATGTAAGCGTAGGACATAATGCCATTATTCACGGGTGTACCATACAAGACAATGTTCTTATTGGAATGGGGGCAATAGTTATGGACGACTGCATTGTAGGAGAAGGTTGTATAGTTGCTGCAGGGTCAGTGGTAACTCAAGGTAAAAAACTAACTCCTGGAACACTTTGGGCAGGAGTACCTGCAAAGGAAATTGGACCAGTACCGCCAAGACTAAGGACAGGGGAAATAGAACGAATAGCAAATAACTATCTCAAGTATAGTTCTTGGTATAAACAGCAGGATTAGGATGCTAAGAAAGTTGGAGTTTTGCGCGCAGATTTGTGAGCATAGCTTCAGTCATGGCTTCCAAATCATATTTTGGAGCCCAACCCCAATCTAACTGAGCGGCAGAATCGTCAATGCTTTCTGGCCAAGACGCTGCGATTTCTTCACGAAAATCTGGTTTGAAATTCAATTCAAATTCAGGTACCATTTTCTTAATGCTGGTGCCAATGCTTGAGGGATCAAAACTGATTCCTGCAAGGTTGTAAGACGAACGTACTTTCACGTTTTCCGAAGAAGCCTCAGTAAGCTCTATGGTCGCACGTATAGCATCTTCCATGTACATCATGGGTAGGGCTCGATGCTTGCTTAAGAACGAGGTGTATCTACCTTCTTCAAGCGCTTTATAATAGATTTCCACTGCATAGTCTGTAGTGCCACCTCCAGGCTGAGATTTCCATGATATAAGTCCTGGATAGCGAATGGAACGTACATCTACATTGTATTTATTGAAATAATATTCACACCATCGTTCTCCAGCTAGCTTGGAAATACCGTAAACCGTAGAAGGCTCCATGACCGTTTGCTGAGGTGTGTTTTGTTTTGGAGTTGTTGGTCCGAAAACAGCAATGGAAGATGGCCAAAAGATTTTTTCAATTACCTTTTCTTTAGCCAATTCAAGCACATGAAGTAAACTCTTCATATTCAAATCCCATGCTTTCATAGGAAACATTTCTCCGGTAGCGCTCAGCATTGCAACTAGGTGGTAGACAGTATGCACATTATGTTTTTCGCAGATTGCTCTTAAGCCCATGGCATCGCTTGCATCTAGGATTTCAAAGGGACCTTCTTTTAGTTCAATTAAACTAGGTTCTTTAATATCTGTGGCTATGATAGCGTCATTGCCATATTTTGCGCGCAGAGTCAGAGTTAGCTCAGTGCCTATCTGCCCGCAGGCGCCTAGGACTAATGTGGTTCTTTTCATATTCTGAGTGTGATAAAATCAGATTTAGATAGGTCAAAGATAACTTATCTTTGCTGCAATAAATTGCTTTTATGGACCCTAACGCAGGAAAAAGAGATTTAGTCAATAAGCTTGATAAAGAGCGTTTAATTGCAAAACTTGAGCAAGAGACATTCAAGCGAATCACGCTATCATTTTACAAGTATGTAATCATAGATAAACCGTATGACTTGCGTGATGAACTGTTTGCGAAATGGACAGATTTAAACTGTTTGGGAAGGATTTATATAAGTCAAGAAGGGATTAATGCGCAAATGAATGTCCCTGAACAGTATTGGGATGAATTTGAAGCGCATTTGCACTCCCTAAAATATTTCAAAGATGTACCGTTTAAGATTGCCGTCACGGATAAGACAGAGGGTAAATCTTTTCTCAAGCTGAAAGTCAAGGTTCGCGGGCAGATTGTTGCAGACGGGCTTCGGCCTGAAGATTATGACGTAACCAATGTTGGTGCACATCTGAGTGCAAAAGATTGGAATTACGCCATTGAAAAGGAAAATCCTGTCGTTGTAGATATGCGCAATCACTATGAGAGTGAGATTGGTCATTTTGAAGGCGCAATTCTACCAGAAGCTGAAACGTTTAAGGAGGAGCTTCCAATGGTCCTTGAAAAACTCAAAGGCAAGGAGAACCGCAAGATTTTACTTTATTGTACCGGAGGAATACGATGTGAAAAGACATCAGCCTATCTAAAGCATCATGGTTTTAGTGACGTGAATCAACTGCATGGTGGGATTATTGATTATGCGCGTCAAATAAAGGAGGAAGCGCTAGAAAATAAATTCCATGGAATCAACTTTGTTTTTGACGAGCGATTGAGTGAGGAGATCTCTCAAGAGGTAATTTCAGAATGCCATCAGTGTGGAGAGAAGTCGGCCCGACACACTAATTGTGCAAACAAAGCGTGTAATCTTCTATTCATTCAATGTGAGAAATGTGAAGAAGCAAATAATGGATGCTGCACGCCACAATGTATTGATGTGATTAATCTTCCTGAGGAGGAACAAGAACAAATTCGCAGAAAAGCGAAAGAAACCAAGCGGTTTCATAGACATTCTAAAGTAAATTTACGGGACGCGTTTAAAAAATAAATGCGTTAACAATACACAGATATAAATAGAACCACCATGTTAGACAAGCGACAGCAACTCAATGACCTTAAGAAAAAAAGTCAGGAGGGTGGCGGTAAGAAAAGAATAGAAGCCCAACATTCCAAAGGCAAGCTTACGGCAAGAGAGCGCATACACTTTCTTTTAGACGAAGGGAGTTTTCAAGAGATGGGCGCTCTTGTTCAGCATCGCAGTGATTTATTTGGATTAGATAAGCAGAAAATTTTGGGTGACGGTGTTGTCACAGGATACGGAACAGTCAACGGGAGATTGGTTTATGTATTTGCCCAAGATTTTACAGTTCTGGGCGGCTCATTAGCGGAAGCGCATGCAGAAAAGATTGTTAAACTTTTGGATCTAGCCATGAAGACTGGTGCTCCAGTTATTGGGTTGAATGATAGCGGCGGAGCACGTATCCAAGAGGGTGTAGTTTCTTTAGGCGGATATTCAGATATTTTTTATCGCAATGTCCAGGCCTCAGGTGTTATACCGCAGCTCTCGGCAATGATGGGTCCTTGCGCAGGAGGAGCGGTTTACTCGCCAGCATTAACAGACTTCATCATGATGGTGGAGGATACTTCATATATGTTTGTGACTGGACCAAATGTGGTAAAGACGGTTACTCATGAAGACGTTACTTCTGAAGAGTTGGGAGGTGCAAGTGCGCATTCATCAAAAAGTGGTGTCACACATTTTACCTACCCAAATGAAATTTCTTTAATCAATGGTCTTAAAAAACTTTTGAGTTTCATCCCTCAAAATTGTGATGAGGAACCACCTGCCTTGCCTTATGAACCCGGTGATGAAATTCGTATAGAGCTCAAGGATATAGTTCCTGAAAACCCCAATCAACCTTATGATATGAAGGACGTTATTGAGGGTATTGTGGATGTGAATTCCTTTCACGAAGTACACAGAGATTTTGCGGAAAACATTATCGTTGGATTTGCTCGGTTAGCAGGAAAATCAATAGGTGTAGTAGCCAATCAACCTGCTTATTTAGCTGGAGTATTGGATATTCATGCATCAACAAAAGGTGCTCGTTTTGTGCGTTTCTGTGATGCTTTTAATATCCCATTATTAGTGTTAGAAGATGTTCCTGGATTTTTACCAGGGACCGATCAAGAGTGGAATGGAATTATCACCAATGGGGCAAAACTTCTATATGCATTTAGTGAGGCAACAGTGCCTAGAATTACGGTCATTACTAGAAAAGCCTATGGCGGTGCATATTGTGTGATGAATTCTAAACAGATTGGGGCAGATATGAATTATGCTTGGCCGTCTGCTGAAATTGCAGTAATGGGTGCAAAGGGTGCAGCGGAAATAATTTTTAGAAAAGAGATTAAGGCTGCAGATGATCAAGAGGCTAAACTGGCCGAAAAAGAAGCTGAATATTCTGAAGCTTTTGCGAATCCATACAGAGCAGCATACCGAGGCTATGTGGATGATGTAATCATGCCGGAACAAACGCGTGACGCTTTAATTAAGGCATTTAAAATGCTAGAGAATAAAGCAGTTAAATTGCCTAAGAAGAAACACGGAAACCTTCCGCTTTAATGTTTATAGACACTCACTGCCATTTGTATGATGCATACTTTCAAGACAGAAAGCATGAGGTAGAGGGCAGGGCCCTTGCGGCAGGTATACAAACAATTTTATTGCCTAACATTAATGTAGACTCCCTAGAAGCACTGGACAATGTGCAGAATCACTATGCTGGTTTACGCATTGAGCGAATGATAGGATTGCATCCTTGCTATGTAAAAGAAGATTGGCGCGACCAATTGGATCAAATAGAAGCACATTATCAAAAAAATGCAACTAATTACTTGGCCGTAGGCGAAATTGGAATGGATTTGTATTGGGACACTTCTACGGAGTCAATGCAGGTTGAGGCTTTAAATCGTCAACTTGATTGGGCGGTGGAATGGGACCTTCCGGTTGCGTTGCATGTTAGAAACAGTTTCAAGCAACTCTTCCCAGTATTAGAAGAAGCACAAGAAAGGCACAACGGCAAGCTTCGCGGGGTATTCCATTGCTTTAGTGGTGGTAAAAAACAAGTAAAACGTGCCATTCGACTTGGTGATTTTTACTTTGGCATTGGAGGTTCTTATACCATGAATCGTTCTGCTACAGATGTTGTTCTTCGCAACATACCTAAAGAGCGACTTTTGTTAGAGACCGACGCCCCATATTTAACACCTAAATCATATCAGGGAAATAAAAACGAGCCTTCTTTTATGATAGAATCTGCTAAAGTCATGGCTGAGGTATTAGAAATGACCCTAGAGTCTGTAGGTGATATGACAAGTAGAAACGCTCAAAATTTGTTTGGATTAGATGCGTAAAATAGCACTCATATATACAGGGGGGACCATTGGTATGCGTCAAAATGAGAAAGGGAAATTGGCTCCAATGGACTTTGAATCGGCCGTTGAAAAAATCCCTGCTCTTGGCTTATTGCCAATAGAAATCCAAACAGTTTCTCTGAAGAAAGTCATAGATAGTTCAGAGATGATGCCCCAAGTATGGAAAGAATTGGCTGAAGTCGTGGATAAATTGATGCCTGAAGTAGATGGCATTGTTATCCTACATGGTACAGATACCATGGCGTACACAGCTTGCGCTTTGAGTTTTATGCTGCAGGGTTTGAGAAAACCAATCATAATTACAGGATCACAATTACCTATTGGTGTATTGCGCACTGATGCCGTTGAAAATATAGTTAGTGCTTTTGAGTTTGCGGCCCTAGCGGATAAAAACGGAGATTCCGTAATACAAGAAGTAGCGATTTACTTTGAATATGAATTGCTCCGAGGCAATAGAGCGTATAAAAGGTCTTCAAACGAATTCAATGCATTCAGCTCTCCTAACTTTCCTCCGCTCGCGAGTAGCGGGGTTCGTCTTTCCGTCAATAAAGAATTGCTTTGGAGGTCCAAAGAAAGCTATTGTTTAGATACTAGATTAAGCAATAATATTGGTGTGGTCACCTTATATCCTGGTCTTGATTTTTCGGAATTACCCGCATTGACTAATTGGAAGGTGCTTCTTCTTAGAACTTTTGGCGCAGGAAATGCTCCAAAATCCGATGACTTTTTGAATTTTTTGAAAAGAGTGGAAAAAAATGGAACCATTATTGTTAATACTTCGCAGTGTGTCAGCGGTTCTGTAATTCCTGGATTATATGACAGTTCAAGTGCGCTAGAAGAAGTTAAAATGCTGAATGCTAGAGACATGACTTTTGAAAGCGCTCTGGTAAAGTCCATGGTTTTACTCGGTCGAGGTCATTCGCCATTAGATTTCTATGAAAAGTTTTCATTGAGTCTATCAGGAGAGGTCTCGGAATAGGAATAGGACACCAATTTTTTGTATTTTCGGCCCGCGGTGTCTGATATGTTTCATAGAAACGGACATCAATTAAAATTAAAACAAGAAAATAATTCTTAAGAAAATGAAAAAAGCACTCTCTTTGCTTGCAATCGTGGCCCTTTCAATGGGCACCGTTAACGCCTATGCACAGGAAGACATGGCGGCTACAGAAGAAGTAGTAGATTCTACTACGGAAACAATGGATTCATCTGACGCAGTTTTAGACTCATCTGCCGCAGCCTCAGATTCTGCTGCAACTGAAACTGAAGAAGCTACTGAAGAGGTAGTTGAGGAGGCCATTGAAACTGAAAAAGGATTTACTCAAATCTTGAAAGAGAAATTTATTGAGGGTGGTGCCTTCTTTATGTCTTTCGTATTGTTGGCTTTGGTTCTAGGTCTTGCGCTTGTAATAGAGCGTATTATTTATTTGACGTTCGCTCAAACGAATACAGAAAAATTATTGAGTGAGGTAGAAGGTGCCTTGAACCATGGAGGAATAGATGCAGCGAAAGAAGTTTGTCGTAATACACGCGGACCAGTTGCTACTATTTTCTTTGAAGGATTAGACCATTATGACGAAGGATTAGACATGGTAGATAAATCTATTATGAGCGTTGGTTCTGTGGAAAATGGAAAGCTCGAAAAAGGAGTTTCTTGGATTTCCTTGTTTATTGCATTGGCACCAATGCTTGGTTTCATGGGAACAGTAATTGGTATGATTGGTGCATTTGACGCTATTGAAGCGGCAGGGGACATCAACCCTTCTCTTGTTGCTGGTGGTATAAAAGTGGCACTTTTAACGACCGTATTTGGTTTGATTACAGCAATTATTCTTCAAATATTCTACAACCTTATTGTAGCAATGATTGACGGTATAGTCATTAAGATGGAAGATGCATCAATCTCTTTCTTGGACATACTCGTAGAGTTTAAAAAGAAAAATAGCTAATAGTATGGCAGATAAACTCCCATTAATTGGACGTGTCCTTGGAATTGTCTTTGGCTTAATTGGTGTTGTGCTATTCATTATGGTAGCAGCTAATGAAGACAAAGCCCCAGGATTTGTGTCCTACGGGATGATCATTACTATAGTTAGTATGATCATCGCTGTAATGAGCTTTATCCTTGCTCTTGTGGTTAACCCTCAAGGTATTAAAGGGGTAGGAATTGGTTTGGCAGTAATATTAGTTATTGGGTTAATCTCATGGGTCACAGCAGATGGTTCAGATTTTGTTCAATACAAAGACGTAACTGAAGCTACATCAAAAGCTTCTAGTGCCATGTTGACTTCATTCTACATATTGTTCTCAGGCGCAATATTAGCTGTAGTCTATTCATTAGTGTCAAGAGCAATTAAATAAGGAGAGATATGGCAAGAAATAAAAGAGCCATACCTGAAATTAACGCGGGTTCAATGGCGGATATCGCCTTCCTTCTTTTGATTTTTTATCTAGTTACCACAACCATGGATACGGATAAAGGAATCAATAGAAAACTCCCTCCTATTGATGAGTTAACAGAAGAACCGCCTCCAATTAAAGAGCGAAATATTTTCACGGTATTGGTCAATTCAAATGATCAATTGCTGGTGGAAGATGAGTACTTGGAGATTAGTGAATTGCGTGCAAAGGCAATGGAATTTATTGATAACAATGGTGACGGTTCTTGTACCTATTGTAAAGGTTATGGAATCAGTACCAGTTCAGATAATCCAGTAAAAGCGGTTATTTCGCTTCAAAATGATAGAGGTACTTCCTACGGAATGTATGTCAAGGTTCAAAATGAATTGGTGGCTGCGTACGAAGATTTACGTGAAATCTATGCAGAGAACGAATATGGACGCTCTTACAGGAGTATGGATCCTGAGGAAGACGAGGAAATCATTAAGGAGGTTAAAAACGCTTACCAGCAAAAGATTTCTGAGGCAGAACCATTAAATATTGGTGGATAATGGCAGTAATTAAGAAAAAGAAAGACAAGGCATTGCCTGCTGTAAATACTTCAGCATTACCTGATATAGTTTTTATGTTGCTGTTCTTCTTCATGGTTGCAACAGTAATGCGTGAGGTAGACCTTAAGGTTAGTGTCAACAAACCTCAAGCCACAGAGATCCAAAAATTGGAACGCAAGTCGTTGGTTACGTATATCTATGCGGGATCACCACGTCAGAAATATCAGGATAAGTTTGGTAAAACACCACGAATTCAGCTAAATGATGCTTTTGCATCATTAGACGATGTACAGCCGTTTGTTATTCAAGAGCGTGAAACTAAAACTGAGGAAGAGCGCCCTATGATGACAATGTCAATCAAGGCAGATAAAACGGTTAAAATGGGTTTGATTTCGGATATTAAATTAGAGCTGCGCAAGGCGCAAGCTTATAAGATTAATTACAGTTCTAATCCTGCAAAGGATGCTCAGGCATTGTATACTGCGGATTATTAAAAAAGAATAAATCAAAAAAAGAAAAGCCGAACTGATTCAGTTCGGCTTTTTTGTTATGTACACTCTAAGAATAAAACTATCGCCTAATTTCTTTATGCTGTTGCCTGATTTTACGCATCCAAAAGACGCCTATCACTAGTGGAATAATTCCCGCAAGGCTCCAGCTGATGTCCATGGTGCTCTCATATTGCAGTTCACCGCCGGCTGCATAGGAAGAGAATAATGCGAAACCGTTGTTTATGCTGTGTAATAGAATGGCTGCCCATAAACTACCCGTCCAATATTTAGTATAACTCAACAATACACCCATGAAAAATAATGGTATAAAGCTTAAAGGTTGTTGATGGGCAAAGGCAAAACACAATGAAGTTGCAATTACCGCAAAACGCAGGTTGAAATTTCTTTGAAACAGCTTTTGAAGTATACCTCTAAAGAACAATTCTTCTCCTAAGGCAGGAACAAGTACCATTACTACAAAATTTCCTGCTAAAGCTGATGGACTCGTTTCTTTTAAAAGAGTTTGTAAAGTCTGTCTTACTTCTTCTTCCTGTATTTTAAGTTTTTGGAAATAAGGTAAATCTGGAACAATGAGTTGATTCAATTGCGCCAGTAAGTCTACGGCAAAGAAGGCACCAAAACACGCTAATGTCAAACTCATATACGTGTGCCATAAAGGAGGCGACTTAATAGCATTTTTTCTTGTGTAAACTGCTGCGCCATAGGACGGCAAGAATATTAGGTTCAAGAATCGCGCAGGATTATTTGAGGCTATTTGTGCGAAAAATAGAGGAGGCATTAGAAACAAGCCTAAGGATATGGAGAATTGCATCCAACGCATACCCGCTGGAGTTGTAAGACCGTATGTAGAGCTCACAAAGGAAATACCTATTCCTCCAAAGAAAATGAGACTAGCTAAGATGAGAATAAAGAAGGTTAATAATGTTCTTGTATTACTCCATTCTAAAGTCTTGTCCAAGTAGCTCATCCCGACGTATTTTTACGACATGGTAAAGATAGGTGATATCGACTTAGGGGAATTTCCACTATTACTTGCACCAATGGAAGACGTTAGTGATCCGCCATTTAGAAAATTGTGTAAGGATCACGGCGCAGATGTGATGTATACTGAATTTATCTCCTCAGAGGGGTTGATTCGTGATGCAGCCAAAAGTGTGAAGAAATTAGATTTCTATGAGTACGAGCGGCCCTTGGGCATACAGATTTTTGGGAACGAGATAGATAGTATGCGAAAAGCTGCTGAAGTCTGTGAAGCTTCTAACCCAGATATTATTGACATCAATTACGGTTGCCCGGTTAAAAACGTTGCATGCAAAGGCGCCGGAGCTGGCATATTGCAGGATATTCCAAAGATGGTTAAGATGACAGCAGAGATAGTAAAGGCTGTTGACAAACCGGTGACAGTTAAGACTAGATTGGGTTGGGATGAGAATACCAAATATATCGTTGAAGTTGCCGAGCGTCTACAAGACATAGGTATTCAGGCAATTTCTATACACGGTCGTACTCGAAAGCAGATGTATAAGGGATCAGCTGATTGGTCTTTAATAGCAGAAACTAAAAATAACCCTCGGTTAAATATTCCAGTATTTGGCAATGGTGATGTGGATAGTGGTCCAAAAGCGCTAGAGTACAGAAATAAGTATGGAGTAGATGGTATAATGATTGGTCGTGCTTCCATAGGATACCCTTGGATATTTAATG
>PXYR01000082.1 GCA_003023665.1 Bacteroidota bacterium | reverse complement strand
GAATTTATAAAGCGCCATTTGTTTTGGGGCAAGCTTCACGCGGCCTTGAGTTTCCGCAAACTGCAAGAATTTATTCCTGATCGTTACTGTAAGCGGTTTATTTGCACGGCGCGCTCGTGTAAAATTTATCTGCATTTCCCTAACGGCATTCAGTCCTTTGTAGACATGATCTAAAAATTCTTGATCCAAGCCTTGATGGGTGATGTACTCATAACAGGAATCACATACGTTGGCGGATTGTATTTTCAATTGTATGCGCTCAATTCGCTCAAAGAAGTCGTTTACGCACCCTACATCGTTAAAGTGCACAAAACGCTCCTGATAATCTGGAACATTGAATGCTCTAAAACGGAGTGCCGCAGCAAAAAACTCATAGGCCACGGGAATATGCGGCGCCGTAGTAACCTCCGTAGCATAATGGGTAGTCTGTATGAATGCCACATTCTTGCGTTCGGGTGAAGGCCCACAGAAATAATTATGGTCATTGCCGTAGGGATTAAGCAAAAGAACAAGCGCATTATCTCTATCCTCGTGATGCTCTTCAAAAAACCAGTCTTCTGCATCTGCCATTCGGTCTAAAACCTCGCGAGGGGTTTCCAGCCAATTCCTCATGGATTGAGAATACGTAAGATCGATAGACTCAGAATAACTAGCAGATTGCTTTAGATTAAAATCTGGCGATGGTACAATATCATCCTCTGGACGGAACTCCTCATCCTTTTTCATTCGGTACTTAGGGTTTTTCTCGTCATAGGCAACCAGATGAAATTGAATGGGCCCATTGGGATCAACCTGAGAAGCAAAATCAAAAGCCGCTTGAACGGTTCCTGTGACTCCGGCATAATTGGGCACCAGAAGATAAACATTGGTTTTAGTCATAGATATTTATTTTAAGTAAGGCGGAAGACCTCTGCTGAGGCCTCCCGCGTATATAATATACAACTTCAGATAGGCCTTTGTCAAGTCCTAAACGCCTCTGTACTACGTACAGAATTATTTTTGTCCTTCTTCTCTTTCACGGCGGCGTTGCTCCATAATCCACTTCTTCTTATCCAGATTAAAGTGCTCATCCTTCCCTGAATAATATTCAGATACAGATTGACTCAGGTTGTACAGCGCTTCACGCTTTTGATGCTGCTGGTAATGGCGCATCTTATCTCTACGCATAGATCTGCGTCCCATATCCATAATAGCGCTCATATCCGTGCCCACTAGAGCAATTTCCCAGCCTTCACGCTCTTGGTAATCCTTGAGCAATTCCTGGATATCCGTCCCCGTAAATTCTACGGAGCTGTTCTCTCCTCCATCAGTGAAGACAACCACAAGCGCTTCTGCAGTTCCACGCTTGACCATAAAGTCTACCCGGGCATCTGCACGTTTTACGCCTAAACCTATGGCATCATACAAGGACGTCATGCCTCCCGCATAATACTCTTCAGGAGTAACCAAAGACACAGCTTCAATAGCCTCTTGATCACGCAATACCTCATAACGCGTATCAAATTTCACAATGGTTACGCGGCAAGGGCGAGCAGTTTCCTCAAACTTCAACTTCAATTCTTTAAGCTGTCTGTTGAGCTCATCCAACACTTCCGAAATTTCTCCAGACATACTGCCTGAAGCATCCAATACAAACGTGTAATCCAGTAACACGTCTTTTTTCAAATTCACATTTTCCATAAGGCAAATCGTTTTGATTAATAACTGGTACAAATGTCCCCCACTAATCAAGTATTTCCATTTTTTGACAAGGTTGTCACCTTATAAAAACCACATTACCAGGTACTTAATTTATGACCTATACTTCACCGTGGGATCATAGGCGCATTTCTCTTCAGAATAATCTTGGACAATATCCATCTCAAAGAGCGTGGCTATACGAACATTTTTAGAAATCCATTCCTTCTCCTCCGTGAAAACAGTTCCAGTCCTCCAAATTCCGGAATAGCCGTATTCGTATTTCACAAAATCACGACCAACTATCCGAACATCCACCGACTTCTTGGACGGCGTAATCCTTAATATTTCCATTCTTGTAACCATCATGGGACGGTCAACCTTTTTAAACAACTTCTGCTCCTCTCCTTCATATCCAAATTCTATGATATCCAATGCGCGCGATTGAAGAGCGCGCTTTGCCGCCAAAGCTTTCTTCCACCGTAAATGATTGATCTCTTCACGATTTTGCTCTATTCGTTGAATAAGGGCGTTCATTTGTTCCATATACTCCGGCTCTTCTCCTTCGCATGCAGCTATGTAGGAGGCAAAGAACTCCTCACTGTTGAAGGTCCAATCCCTCAGGTCAATCCAATACTGGATTTCCTCCATAGTGCATTCAGACTGGTAGTCAATGATGGCTTTGTGCGGATCCAACGTGTGCAACCCATTTTCCCATTGCGTTTCAGAAAATTCAAAAGTGATTTTGATTCTGCCCTTTCTCCAATAGTTACTGTACTCCTGGTTGTGAAAGTTTAGATAAAATGTAGGGTCCTGGTATTTTATGCTAAAAGCAGTATCACGGTACTTCCAATGATTTTGGTAAGGCAAATTGAAACCAGCCAATTCATAGGGAGAAGCTACCAGCTCCGGACAAGAACGAATGAACATATCTACGCGACGTTCTGTCCGCTTATGAAACTCATTAGCTTCCTTATGCGCATCCTCTATATCCTCTTTCAACCAATCAATCCTGCTCTCACAAAAAGCCACCAACATTTCATCTGTTAAGATGCTTTCTTTACGGGTTCCTTTAGAGGGATGTTCTAGCTTAAAAACTGGTTTTTCTACCTTCATATTCTATTCGTTTGATTACCTATTTAAGATACAAAATTGGAGCGCCAAATGCTAATTTTTCGGGTGAATTAGAGACATCTATATGATTCATTATCAGTATTTTACGATATTTAATTAAGTGTGATTTAAAACTGCACTCTTAGCTTGTTTTTCACGGCATTTTTTCACTTGTATGGCAAAAAAAATGACCATTTATTCCACCTCAAAATTCATCTTTACCGTAATGCTTGCAGTCTTCCACCTGCTAGATGTATTGAAGGTTCCGCTCCAGGAATACGACTCACCGCTATTATAACCCAGTATTTGAAAAACGCCCAATTTGGCACTCTTTAACCCTTTGAGGTAGCTCTTAGAATTTCGGGCAATTTGCTCTGCTCGAATGCGTCCATTTTCGCTCGCCTGTTCAATCAAATTCAACTTGATGGCATCCAAGTCACTGTAGTAATACTTAGGATTGTTGGATTGTATTTCAATTCCCTCCTCCAACAGCTCAGGAATCTCCCTTGAAATAGCAATGACACGATCTAAATCCTTAGAATCAATCTGCACCATCTGGGACAATCGGTACGCTTCAAATTCACTACCTACGTAGTTGCCTTCTTCATTATATAAACTGCGGTTCTCTTCGTCCGTATTGACTTGCCTGAAGGTGATTTCACCAGGCTTGATTCCCCGCTCTACCAAGTAGCTCTCTACAATATTTTTATGTTTTCGTAGGGTTTCAAACGCCCGAGCCATATTACTGTCAGAGGTTTCATACGAACCTCTCCACATAATTATATCACTTTCAAAATCTATACTTCCCAATCCGGTTACGGATATGTTTCCGTTTCTATCTCCTCTAGTCTTATAGGCATAGGCCAAGAATAAGGATGCTCCTAAAATGCTTGCCGCAAAAATGGCTGCTACTGTTCTTTTCATTGTTTCACTGTTTTTAATTATTCTTCTTTAATTGCTTTCAATCTGTAATATTCCCAATACCAGGCATAGCTCTCTGTTTCCTTGAGATCATTTTCCATTTTTTCATTGGCGACTTCATCCACCTCAACAATGTAGCGCAGGGTGTCTTGATCCACCCAAATGAGCTTTGCCATCCAGGTCCAATTCGGGTTATAATAAGAAGCATGCACCGTCATGGCGCTATCTTCATCAGCTATAAATTGGGTATTCCAATCGCCACCAAGATCGCCTTCGTGAAAAATTTCAATCGGGACCACCTCTCTCAAAGAGCCGTCATCACGCATGTCTCTAAATTCAACAACCATCATACTGTCCATCATGTAATAGCTCAATAGATCTCGTGTTGATTTGTCGTAGGTAACATTATAAACACGAGCCATCCACTGTCCAGAAAAATCATACGTGGATAGTACACCGAACATTTCGTTTTCATCCAATTCCATAGGATCATAGAGCGCTTCGTTCTCCGGGAAAAGAGTGTCTTCAATGATTCTCATATACATCAGGTGAAACACTACCTCTCCACTTTTTAAGGTATCTAGATCCAAATAGACGTCGTCCATGATGACCGTAGAGCTATCAACCGTATAGCTCTCATTCCACATGACGCCATAGGATGGACGGACATTAGCTCGAAAAGAATCTCCACTATAGGGATGGTACTTAACCAATAAATCGGAATAATACATGGTATCTAAATCAAAGGAATTCCAATCCCTAATCAGCTGCTTGGTGGTTTCTCCTGAATACACTTCCTCTACATCATAGAAATAGTGGACCGACTCCCAGCGTTCGCCTTCAAATTCATCCTTATGAAAGAACTTCATGATTCCAGGAATGGTATCCTGATAAGCGCGAGTAGAATCTTCATCTACCCAATCCCATACTATATAGGGCGTTCGGGAAACCTGCTTCTTGTAATTTTCCGTCTTTTTTGATTGCGCATTCGCAGCTATCCCTGCTGCAAAAAGCGCCAATGTGATCAGCTGCTTCATTTTAAAGAAAGGGTTTGGTGCTCCTCAT
Source organism: Bacteroidota bacterium (assembly GCA_003023665.1). GTDB lineage: Bacteria > Bacteroidota > Bacteroidia > Flavobacteriales > Schleiferiaceae > UBA10364. The sequence continues at coordinate 2,704 of PXYR01000082.1, read as the reverse complement.
TAAATTCAAACGTACCAAAGGAGCCCAGCACATTCATACCTAATAGATTATCATCAGAAAGCGTTTCGCTTACTGCTAAGTTTTTAAAGGTTACCCCACCCAAAGTCAAGCTCTCTATTTCATACTCGTTAAACTCCTGTACACCGCAAGCCGTATTGTAAAAAGCAGACCCTGTTTTTGTCACCCTTATACCGTTCTGAATCAGATAATCTATGGTACTCTTAGTCAATGCGGTACCCGAACAACCGGTATCTATCAAGAAAAAGATTTTAACCGGACCGGAGCGTGCTTCCGTAGACCAGCATTGTGCGCCTGTCCAGTCCCTGTGCATAGAAACAAGGATTCTATCTGGACTGCCGTTTTCAAAAAATGCCTGTTGGCGTACTTCCCAACCTTCCCATTTTTTCACATCATCCATTACCAATCTGCGCTTTCGGGGATGCATCTTACCAACGTCTTCAAATACGGCAAAGTCCTGACTTTTATCAAACTTCACCGTCATCCTTTTTTCGCCAGGAAAATCAAACGTACCCATACCGTCCACAAGCCCATAACAAAATCTCCCCGTGAAAAAGGTACCTGGGGAGTATGCCTCGTTATCAAGATCAAAATAGACCGTTCCTAATCCGTGAGGTTTACCATTAACCCAATGACCGTAATACAGATCTCCATTTGAATTAACGGCACTTCCTGTACCGGTCTCGCAATCACCATCCGTGCACTGCGAACTGTTAAATAGGGGCTTCTTTCCCGCTATTTTTCGCTGACCCATTGCCGTAAAAGACAATGCCAGCACCACACCTAGTGTGAGTAGATTTCTTGCTTTCATCCTTCACTATTTTAAAATCACATTCAATGTCCCCACATCTACATCGATTACCGCATAACGACAACCTTGTCAGTGTGGAACTAAACTTTTCAAAACTGACCCCGGAGCGTCAGCACAATCATCAAAAGAGAATTTGAATTCCCATTTGTTTTTGGTGAATAGATCACCCGCATTCTTCGCCACCGTGCCCTGGATTGGATCGGTTGGCACCCCTAAACACAGGGGTTCTTCATGCCGCAGACCTTACTAGAAAGTCGCGTTGTTTATTAAGCACCAACGGTGCTGCTTGAATACACTACCCTGCTCTATGGCTTGAGTTTTCTTCATCATTAAGATTCGTAGAGTGTAGTGTTGTATCAAATAATTAATCTTTTATCGCGGTGCACATCCTAATCAAACGGACCTTTTAAGCCCTGTGCAATATTCCTTGAACGCACATGCATAAGGTTTATTGCAATGTTCACCCATATTTATTTCTGGCTCCTGATTCTCAAGTATATTTTTGAACTCAACAATCTGATCCTGAACCTGATTGACCTTTAAATCTAACTGCTCTGTCATATCAATCTCCGTCCAATGCTGGCCGCTTTCATCATCACGAAGAATGGCATTAAAAGACCGCAATGCACCACCAAATCGTTTCTTACAGATGGTAAATTGAATAGCCAAATCATTCCAAATAGCTTCGTTCAATTCCTTATTCAATTTAATCTCATATACATCTATTCGGCCGTTTTGATCCTTAGTGAGGATATCACACATCACCAAAACCTCATCTTCAATAAACGTAGCTTCGTAGAGCACTTTAGAACCAGGCTCGCTTAAAACTCGCTTAGTATAAGAATTCAAATAGCCGAATTTTGACACTTCATCTTTTACATTGACACCTCCGGGAAAACCGTTCTCTCGCACGTAATCCTCAAATGAATGCCCTCTATCAAAAACCTTTTGCAACTCCTTACTGACCGGCGTCTGTTCGTTTCGCTTAAAGGTGTATAAATGAAGTAGTTTAGCACATTGTCTGCCCTTGACAAAAGAGCTCTTAGTCAACGTCCAACGGTCATAACTTAAAATGGATTCTTGAGGCTTCAATATCTTCTATTTTTTCTCTTACAAACTTACGTCTTAACTGTGCGGTATTATTTCATAGTTACAAGTCTATCTCATAGTGCTCTACAAGAAACAACTCCTCCCTAACGCAACCGGCAAAAAGATATTCAGTCGTGCTTGATTCCTCTCTTATTCTATACTCCAAGTATTTCACGTCGCAATAATCACTTATTGCTTTGACAATTTCCCCGTAAGAAGTGTTGGCCATCTCATTTATTCCACCTGCTCTTTTGATTCGATTTTTATGCACTACCCCAGTTAATTGGAGTATACCCAGGTTCACTTCAAAACCGGTAATGTGTATATCTGTTTCTTTAACACTGAATCTGTAGTTGCAGTACTTTACTATCCAATAGCGGTCTAAATCTGCTACGGATGGTTTTAAATCAATGTTAGGCCTCTTCACAGCTTTTTCAAAATGAATGAAATAGTACCAAACGTGGTATTGATTGCATTTATAATAAAAATCCTCATGACGCCTTTTGATGGAAACCTTGGCCGTCTTTATTTTACTCAACTGATTAATATGCGTTCGGTATACCTCCACATATTGGCGCAATTCTTCAAATAAATCCACATCATAATCTCTATGAATCAATACAAATTCAAATATGGCCTTTCCGCGGTGTATTCCTTTAAACTTGAATCGATCAGGGTCCAACCCAAATTCCTGCATTTCATGCTGCCCAATCGTATTAAAAACCTCCACCCAATGCGTATCTAATTGATGATTCATAGGTCCTGATTGTTCAAGTGATCAACTTG
>PXYR01000081.1 GCA_003023665.1 Bacteroidota bacterium | reverse complement strand
TTTCAACTGTTCCCAATTGTCTGTGTATCTGCTGCTCGAAATCTGTTCCACGGTGTGCGGAACCACGGTTGTCTAATGTAAATACGATATAGCCGCGGTTGGCAAATTCATTCATCCAAAATGGACCACCACCGTTCCAGCGGTTTGTGACCATCTGTGCGTGAGGTCCACCGTAGACGTAAACTAGCACAGGATATTTCTTTGCCGGGTCAAAATCAAACGGTTTGTACATCCTTGTGTAGAGCGTAGAACCGTCAGGTCCTTCAATACTCCCGAGTTCTGGCTTGCGAATATTGGTGCCTTCGAAGGGATTGGCAGCTTCTGCTAATGTCCTCACAGTCTTGCCCGAAATTGAAGATAATTCGGTCGTAACAGGGGTGTTTACCGACGAGAAACTTGTAATAAAGTAGCTCCCACCGTCTTGAACGGTAGGGCTGTGTACGCCACGTTCCGTGGTGAGTTGCTGTTGCTTGCCTTTGAGGCTTACGCTAAACAAATGTGATTCTCTTGGGTCTTTACCCGTTGCGGTAAAAAGAATATCACCATTCTTACTGCGACCAACAATACCAGTGGCTACAAATTCGTTGTCGGTTAATTGACGAATTAAATCTCCCTTGGTGTTGTATAAATAGAGGTTCATGAAACCGTCGCGCTCGCTCATCCAGATGAATTCTTTATTGCTCACCCAATACGCTGGAAACTCGGGTTCGGCCCATTTGTCGTTGCTCACACTAAGTAAGGTTTTACCACGCTTTCCATTTTTAGCATTGAAAGCCACAACGTCATAATGGTTTTGTGAACGATTGACAATAGCCAATAGAATGGTTTTTCCGTCTGGCGACCAGCTTAAATTCGTTAGGTATTGATCGTGTTCTTCTCCGTCAGTCTCCAGATACACTGCTTTCTTTTTGCCTTTATGCAGAACGCCCACTCTTGCGTATTCTGAACCTTGGCCCGCCATTGGATATTTAATCTCACGCAGCGAACCTGGCGTTGATTGAATATCTAAAAGCGGGTAGTTTGATACCGCCGATTCATTTTTCTCGTAAAATGCAATAGCATCGCCGCTCTTGTTCCAAAAAAGCCCTTCTGTAATGCCAAATTCACTACGGGCGATTGCTTGACCAGCGACAATATTTGCATCCTCGTGGAAGGTTACTTGTTGCATACTTCCGTCTTCGCTCCAGTTGACGTAAACGTTGTTGTCAATGGTATAGGCAGCATTTAAAGCCGAAGAGAGGTGAACATTTTTAGCCCCTTCTGCCATACTAAAAAGGGATGTAGCTTCTTTTGATTCTGCATTATAGGTGAACAAGTGACCCTTCTGAGTAAAGTGCAAATTTTGACCATCTTCTGACCAATTGAGCATCCAAGTATTGCCAATCTTCGTTTCAAAATCTGTCAGAGCTTCATTGATTTCACCCACTGATACACGACCTATTTCTTCACCACTTTTCGCATCAACAATAGCCAAGCTTTGGTAGCCGTCTACCACATGTGAATAGCTGTCGCTTCCTGGAATCCATTGTGTTAAAATCAATCCTTGTGGGAAGTACTTACGGCCATTGAGAACGGCATCTTTAAGCGTCAATGTAGATTGTGCGAATCCAATCAAGGACAATAAAAGCATTGAGACTAAAATGAATTGCTTTTTCATTTAGGATTATTTAGTTGTATCTGAATGTATATTACCGTCTACTAATCGAATTACACGTTTGGCATACTGGGCAATATCCTCCTCATGTGTTACCAATATAACTGTATTTCCTGCCGCTTGTATTTCATCGAAAAGCTTCATTATTTCCAAGGAAGTTTTTGAATCTAAATTCCCTGTAGGTTCGTCGGCTAATATTAAAGCGGGTCTATTGACTAATGCTCTAGCGACTGCCACCCGCTGTCTTTGACCTCCTGACAATTGGTTTGGCCGGTGATCCATGCGGTCAGAAAGTCCAACTTGGTCCAATACTTCAGCAGCTCGTGCCAGGCGCTCCTCTTTACTAAGACCTGCATACACCAAGGGTAAAGCTACATTTTCCAAGGCGGTAGAACGCGGCAGTAGATTGAATGTTTGAAAGACGAAACCTATTTCCGAGTTTCGAATTTCAGCTAAGGCGTTATCATTGAGAGAACTTACATCTGTGCCATTTAATTCATAGTTTCCGCTTGTAGGAGTATCCAAACAACCTAACAAATTCATGAGGGTAGACTTTCCTGAACCGGAAGGCCCCATCAAAGCAACGTATTCGTTTTTCCCAATATCTAGATCAATTCCTTTTAGGACATGAACGGTTTGAGAACCTAATTTAAAATCCCGCGTGATTCCGCGCAATTGAAGTATGGCGTCTGTGGTTGGCATATGGGTTCTTTAGGTTGGTTAGGAAACCTAAAAATAGTTATTCATAATCAAACTCGCTGAGTTCAAGCCACCTCATTTCTTTTTCATCAAGAGTGGCTAAAACAATCTTAATTTCAGCCGCTGCAGATTCTATTTCTTGAGGATCTTGTTCAGAGGATTGGAATATTGCTTGTAGTTCATCTCTCCGTTTCTCTAGCGCAGCAATTTCATTGGGCAGTTCTTCCCACTCTCGCTTTTCCATGAAACTAAGTTTGGTTTTCACCTTTTCTTGTTTAGGCGCTTCAATCTGTTCCTCTTTGAATACGGTGGTGCGTATAGCGTCAAGTTTCTTTTTCTGTTCTCTCCATTCGTAATAGCGACCGTTAAAATCTTTAATGCGTCCACCGCCCTCAAAAATGAACAAGTGATCGCAAAGTTTATCCAAGAAATACCGGTCATGACTTACTACCAACAAACAACCCGAATATTCTTCTAGGAAGCTTTCAAGCGCTTGAAGAGTTAGAATATCTAAATCATTAGTAGGCTCATCAAGAATTAGAAAGTTGGGATTCTTCATAAGGATGGTTAATAGAAATAATCTTCTACGCTCTCCACCGCTAAGCGTGCTTACATAGGCATACTGTTGATGACCGTCAAAAAGAAATCGTTCACAGAGCTGTGATGCGGTTAATTTTTGTCCCTTTTTCAAAGTAATATACTCGCCTATTTCTTGTACAACCTCAATAACTTTTAAGTCGTCTTTACTGATGATTCCTTCTTGAGTATAATGTCCAAATAATACAGTGTCTCCTGTGATTATTTTTCCTTTATCCGGAGCTAATTCGCCCATGATAAGTTTAAGAAGAGTTGACTTTCCACTACCGTTTGGACCAACAATTCCTACACGTTCACCTCGCTTGAAAATATAATTGAACTGCTCAATCAATAATTTGTCTGGAAAGCTTTTGGCAACTTTGTGAAGCTCTAAAATCTTTCCTCCTAATCGTTGTGCGTTAAGTTCCAGTGTAACCTCATTGTTTTCTACACGTTTTTTGGCTTCTTTCTTAACCTGTTGGAATCGATCGATCCTGTCTTTGGCCTTACCAGTGCGAGCACTTGGGGTTCTCCTCATCCATTCCAATTCTTTTTTAAAGAGTTGTTTGGTTTTATGTCTGTGAGCTGCCTCATTTGCTTCACGAGCTTCTTTTTGTTCTAAATAGTAGCTGTAATTCCCTTCGTACTTGTAGAATTTTAGGTTTTCTAATTCATAAATGGTTCCGCATATGCGCTCTAGAAAGTACCTGTCATGAGTAATCATTAAGAGTGCTCCTTTGTAATTGATGAGATACTCCTCCAACCATTCAATGATGTCTAAATCTAAATGATTGGTAGGCTCATCCATTAGAATCAAATCAGGCTCCTCTATGAACAACTGGGCCATCGCCAAACGCTTGATTTCACCACCGGAAAAATTATTTACAGTTCGCTCCATATCCGGTAAACTCATGCGGCCGTGCATTTCCTGTATCCTACCTTCTAGGTTCCAGCCTCCTGTCGCTTCAACTTTATCCAAAGCTTTTTGCAATTCTTGATGGTCTCCAGAGGACATAATCTTTTCATATTCGCGTAAAGCCTCTAGGCCGGGATGGTCACTTTGATATAGTATTTCGCGAACGGTGAGGTCGTCTTTGAACGAAGGCTGTTGATTCAGGTACCTAATTTTTATACCCTTACGAAAAGTAACTTCACCAGAATCAGCTATTGCAGGGTCCATAAGCGTATTCATGAGCGTACTTTTTCCAGCTCCATTTTTGGCCACAATTGCGATTTTCTCCCCCTCGTGTATTCCAAAGGTGATGTCCTGGTACAAGGTTTTAATACCGTATGACTTGCTTATTTTATGTACTGAAAGTAAATTCTTTGCGTCCAAATTGTTGCTCTTATTCTGCGTTTTCCAAGCTTTTGATCCAGGATGCAATAGTAGCTAATTCTTTTTCAGCAACCCATGTTATTGGCGCCATTGGTGGATAATCCGGCCAATTTTTTGGATCAGGATTCTTGATGAGTTCAATGATTTCCTCTTCACTATATCCTCTTGTTGCTATTTCTGAATAAGAAGGTCCAATCAATTTGGTTTTCATTTTGTGACAGCCTAAACAGGTGCTTTTAGAAAGTACATCTTTAATTTCCTCAGGGATTGAAGACTTTTCAGCTTTAACAGATGAATGATTTTCGGGAGCATTTAAAGTAGCTTCAGAATTTGAGGAGCAACTAACTAAGAAAACCGCGAACAAAATGCTCGTAAAAGCGTGGTATAAAGAGGTGGATTTGGAATTCATCTGCCGTAATTTTGTACTATGTTAAAGATAAACCTCAGACCTTCGGAATGGTTGAAAATAGGTGTACTTATTTTAGTTTTCATTGTTGGCTCCACAGCAGCATTTAAAATATTGAAACCTAAGCGTGTATTGCCCATATATAATCCAGCAGATTTGAATGCCTCAGTGGTGGATGATGATTTAGAGCGAGTGGGTAGAGGACACCGCATTGGCAATTTTGAATTAATCGATCAGTGGGGAACAAGAGTAGATTCATCTCTTCTTGAGGATAAAATTTATGTGGCGGATTTCTTTTTTACAACGTGTCCAACCATCTGCATTGATATGGGCAAGAACTTTCAGCGCATACAGGAGACGTACCAATCAGAAGATCGTTTTAATCTTGTGAGTCATACCGTGATGCCCGAAATAGACACCGTTGAAGTGATGTACGAGTACGGGCAGCGTATGGGCGCCATCAAGGGGAAATGGCACTTGTTGACTGGTGAGAAGCGGGAGTTGTACCGAATGGCGCGCAGGGAATACTTTGCGGTTATGGAGCAGGGGACTAGCTTTGATGAACACGATTTCATTCACACAGAAAATTTGATTTTAGTGGACGAAAAGAAGCGTATTCGTGGCTTCTACGACGGAACAAGCGACCTAGATACTGACCGATTAATCGGGGACATTAAAATTTTGCTCGACCGCAAATAAGGAGATTTATTCTTCACGAATACTGGTAGAATCCGGAGGCTCAATCTGTTCAGGGATTTCCATAGGGTCCTCCATTGGGATACCTTCAAAGGGCATTATTTCCGGTTCCATTGGTGCTTCTTTGAGCATTTCAGGAACAGAAATTTCAATACTGTCGACCGCGTTGCTATCAATTTGAAGGATGAAGAAATCATCGTAGCTAACAAGTATGCTGTCTGGGGCTTCGAAGAGGTCTGTGAATCCAAGGTATGAGGTGTCGGAAGCAGGAATTGCATAGCGGGCATCGCCGCGGTGAAAGTCCCAAATTTTCTGGGTGCTGTCTTGAGGGTGATCCTTCAAACCTGCCCAATGCTTACCGACTATAGCGCCGGATTCGCTAATATAGAATCGGGCGTATTTGGTGTTTTCGAAAAGTGCAGGACGGAAGGTTAGGTAATCTTCTACCACACCTCGATCTCTCACATATTCTCCAACTTTTATACTCCCTTTTTTGTAATATTCAATGGGCAAGTTGTTCTCGTTATATCTTTTAAGTAAATCATTTTCTGCCCAAACTCCCGTGCTATCTTTATGTAATATTCGGTTCAAGCAAACGCGATTGATTAAATAGGAGGCGTTATCTGGAAAGTAAGTCAAAAGGCGTTCTTGAGATTTGAGCGCTTTTTCATGGTCTTTGAAAATTCTCCATTCCAATTCAACTTGCTGTTCCGAGGTCATTCTCCAAAAGTCCTTACCGTTTTCAAATCGAAGAACATTAGCATCTATCCATTCTCTTGCTTTGTAATAATTTTCTCGTTGCAAAGAGATTACAGCGAGCATATAAAAAGGAGTTTGTTTGTCGTAAAGTTCAGATATAGTGAAATAGCTTTTATACGCCGCATTGATGTCGCCTTTTTCATACTCGATGGCGGCCTTAAAAAGCAAGTACTTTTGATGGTCTTTCCTAAATTCAAGACATTTCTCCAAATCTGCTAAAGCCGCATCTAGCCGCTTTAATTCATAAAGTGCTTGTGAACGAAAAAAGTACAGGTCTTCGCTGTTCATTCTCTTTTGAACGGCTAAATCATAATGAATGAGGGCTTGCTGAGGTTGTGAAGGGCTAGTTGCCATAAATGCCCGGCCAATAATCATATTGTCGCGCCCACTAAGAGTTTCGCTTTTTGACGCGAGTTCAATGATTTTATCATAACTCTTGGTATTCCATAGTCTGCTAATATAACTTCCTTGTGCAGCCGCGTTCATGGAAACAAGAAGAAGTGCAGCTAATAGTTTACTCTTCATCTTTGATAGAATTATCATAGTTGATGGGTTGGTCTAATTCCCAGTTGGCCTTTACCTCAAAGGATTGTCCCGAAATAAGTTGTTCCCCTGGAAAATTTAATTCCCACGAAGGGCCGTCCCATTTTCCATTATTATTCTCGTCTATATATCCAAATACCTCATATTTACCGGGTAAACACCTTTGATACTCAGTGTAGGTCGTATCGCTTCCTGCTTTGATGCTAAGGTCAATGAGTTCAATTATCCCATTTAGGGCAAATATTTTGACATTACTAGCAGACGGTGGTAAAATATAACTAACTAAACCCAGCATATTTTCTGCAGCGCTGTCTAGAAACAGATGCACAGAATCTACTGCCAAGGTATCTAGTTCAGGCATGACAAACTTTTCTGTCATATAATGTACTTCTACAATTTGGGAGTCTATTTCTGAAGGAACCTCTTTCAAAAACCCGAAGCTTTCATTTTCCTGATTCCATACCTTATCAAAGTTCAAATCCTGAAACACAAAAAGGTCAAAGGTATCGACCGGCAGATATTTTAGGGTGAAGTAGCCTTCTTTGTTAGGAGCAGCACTGAACATTGGGTTATGCACTGAATCTGAACGATTAGGCAATAACCAAATGGATAACTGTTCAAAAGCACCTTCTCCTTTAAGATTTACATGGCCGTTGATTTGCATGCTGTCAATGGAGCTGCCCGTGCTCCAAACAAATTCGAGGTTTTGAATCCTATTGTTCTCATTTAAATCACCGATTTCATCGCCCAAAGAGATTCTGTAGGTTGTTTCTTCTAGAAGCTGTTGTGGATTCCAGTTCAAACTCAATTTTTTTCCTCTAATTTCAAACTCTATGTTTTCTAAAGGCGGACTAGAGGT
>PXYR01000080.1 GCA_003023665.1 Bacteroidota bacterium | reverse complement strand
TTGGCTGGATTTCTATTTGGCTTTGATACAGTGGTTATCTCTGGTGCCAACGCACCAATTAAGGAACTTTGGGAAACCTCAGCCTGGTTTCATGGCGTTTTCATAATGTCCATGGCTCTTTGGGGTACGGTTTTAGGCTCGCTCGCCGGTGGAATTCCTACAAAACACTTTGGAAGAAAAAACACACTTATTTGGGTTGGTATACTCTACCTAGTCAGCGCTCTTGGGTCCGGATTGGCAACTGACCCTTACATGTTCTCTTTTTTCCGATTTCTCGGCGGTGTTGGTGTTGGTGCATCCACAGTTGCCGCACCAACCTATATTAGTGAAATAAGCACAGCTAAATCGCGTGGTCGTTTAGTTGCCTTGTACCAGTTCAATATAGTCTTTGGGATATTAGTGGCCTTCATATCTAACTACCTGCTAAGCGGAATAGGTGGCGCCAATGATTGGCGGTGGATGCTTGGTGTTGAAGCGTTACCGGCTGCACTCTATTGCCTTCTTATTCTTGGAGTACCTAAATCTCCTCGTTGGCTATTGGTTCAAAAAGGAGATGAACTCAATGCTTTAAAAACATTGAAACTTTTACACAACAACGACAGCGCTGCATTGGCTGAATTGGAAATGATCAAAACGCATAGAGAAGAGACTACAAGAGGTATTAATGTGTTTAGTGGGAAGTATAATAGAAGTTTGACATTAGCTTTCCTTCTGGCATTTTTTAATCAATTAAGTGGAATCAATTTTATTCTTTATTACGCTCCCGTCATATTAGAAAATGCAGGATTTGCATCTTCAGACTCACTATTATCCTCTATTTCCATTGGTGGCACGAACCTACTTTTCACCTTTGTTGGCCTTTACCTCATAGATAGAATGGGGCGCAAATCACTCATGTACATAGGCTCCGTGGGCTACATTATCTCCTTAGCGATGGTTGCATATGGGTTCAAAACTGAGGCTAACGCATCATTTAATTTATTTTTTATTCTCTCCTTCATTGCATCCCACGCCGTTGGACAGGGTGCCGTGATTTGGGTATTTATTTCAGAGATTTTTCCAAATTCTGTACGCGCGGCCGGTCAAGCTTGGGGCACAGGAACCCATTGGGTGTTTGCTGCCTTGATTACCATGTTAGGGGAAGTAGTCATTGAAAGCTTCCCGAGTTGGATGATTTTTGCTGTTTTTGCTGCCTTCATGGTGCTCCAATTGCTCTTTACGCACTTTATGATGCCTGAAACTAAGGGGATTTCCTTGGAAGAATTACAAGATGAATTACAGTCGAATTGAGCAAGATACTTCGTCATAGGAATTAGGCGCTACTGTCCGCCATGGAAAGTCATTGTGACCTAAACCAGTTATAGGCTCTAATGCTATGAATGGAGCGCCTTGAGGTCGAAAAACCTGAGTGATTTCCGAGCAGGAGGTCACATTGACCTGGTAATTCTCATTTTCAATGCAAATGTCCCGCATATAAAAGGCTCCATCTACCTCATCATTCCAATCAAATCCAAGGAATGGAACTTTATTTCTTGGTAAAGAATGCTCATCCTTTGCAAGCCTAAATTTTGGAGACGGAGTCAGAGCAAAGGAAGAGTCTAGATTAAAATAGGGATGCCACCCTATATGATAAGGCATATTCTCTGTACCCATATTTTCAATTCGGGCCTTGAGTAAAAAACTTTTTGATTCAAGAGTATATGTAATCGTTAAACGATTCGGGAATGGATAATATTCAAGCGTGCCGTCATATTCATACTCACACGATATACCATTATCATGTAGAGTGAGTTTAAAATCAATCCACGGCGTCAAACCGTGTAACGCAGCCTTATGGTTGTCATCATTGATGGGCCACTTAAAGTTGTTATCACCAAATTGCATGACCGTTCCCGTTGACATTCGCACTGGAAAAGGAAACATCACAGCTCCAGAAGCCCAATTGTATTTCTCAATTCCAAAATCATGAATCAAATGCTGTTTGCCTAAGCGCAGCATCACCAAAGAAGCACCTCTTTTATCAATTGTAAAAGCGCCATATTCATTTTCAAATGTCATTTACATCTAAATTGAATGCGTAAAGCTAAGTAAAGTGGTTCATTCGTTAGGATATACGAACGGACTCATAGAAGCTTTGAACTCTTCTGCGGAACAACCTCCACCTAACTTCCGTTTTCGGCGTTTTTATGCCGTTGACAATCATTATTGCCGCTAAATTCATCAAGCATACGGTAATAAGTACAGGAAGGCTGTCTGTTAGAATCATAATACGGTAGGAAATAACATATATCAATATGCCTATCGCTAGTTTCCAAACCCTGACCTTGGTTGTAAAATTAAAAACAGTCGTAACCTCAGGGGTTTGAAACTCCGGCCCTTTAAACAACAGCGCAAAACCTTTTTGCCATCCGAAAGCTCTAAAGTTGTTTAATAGTTTCTTGAAAAAGAACAGTTGAAGATTAATGAAGTCTTTGTGGGGCAACGGCGTTGTCAAACCATATTTGGGATGAGCCACCAATGGCGCAAAGGTTCCAAACATTTTATCCCAAATAATAAAGACACCCCCGTAATTTTTGTCCAAGTATTCCTCATTAGAAGCATGATGAACCTTATGGTGAGCTGGCATAACCATAAACTTATCTAGCATTGGAATGGTATTAATAAATTCTGTATGCAAATAATACTGATAGAAGGCGTTTAGGTAACTACTCATCACCACGTATTCAAGCGGAAATCCAATGACCACTAAAAACGAATACATGAAACTACGGATCATAAAACCCAATGGACTCAGAGCGAAATTCACGCTCAAATTGTATTCGTCACTTTGATGGTGAACTAAATGAATTCCCCACATAAGACTTACGCGATGGCCTAAAACGTGAAATACATACCAAATTAAGTCTACCGCTAAGAAAGTAATCACAAACGTGAGTGCGTTTAGCGGCATTTCCGGAAGAACAGCGTAATTCAATGCTTCATGAACCAAAACCAATGAACGTTCAGTAAGATACAGACCAATAAAGCGATCAAAAAAGCCAAGGGAAATATTGAGTGCTGTTTGGTCTAAGGTAACCTTGTATCCGCGCTTTTGAAGGAAGTATAATTCTAAAGCAAACAATCCTAATCCAATAGGAACTATTACGAACATAAAACCAAAACTCATGGGCAATATTTTAGGTAAATCGGTTCCTTTAATTTACCAAAATCTATGCCAATACAAACTAATATTTCAGAGAAATCTGACTGTTTATTTACTCCTTAAATGGAGCCCTGAGGATATATTCTTTGGGCTTGTAACGCCATTGAACTGCACTAAGAACAAATTTCATTATTGGATTCCTGGTATAAAAGGAGAAATAATTATCCCGAGGAACTGCACCATATGTACTTTTAATTTCAGTAGCCGTTCTGCCCAAGTTAATTTCAAGTACTTCTAGCTGTATTCCTCTTTCGATTACCTCAAACATTAAAGCACTATATAATCCATCCGGTGCATGGCTCGTTGCTCCGTAATGCATTGCCCGTAAAGCAGTAGGTGTCTTGATATAACCTATGAAACCTATTACCTCTCCTTGTGAAAAAGCACCAACAACCAGATAATCATTACCAAACCATTCTTTAAATCCTTCAATTAAAGAGGACATATCTTTTGGTAGCGCAACTACTTTTGATTCTAGGGTCTGAGCAAGCAATTCGCTGCATTTTATCAAACCTTCCTTGCTTTCTATTTCCACAAAATCAAACTGATTTTTGAGAGCTAAAGCCTTTTTATAGCGTGCCCGATATTTTTTCTTCAAACTCGCGGCGTACTGATCAACCGTTTTCCATCTATTTTCAACAATCATGAATGGATCTCCTTTCAGACTGAACCAGTTCTGTAATTCTATTTTCTCACTGGTAGTAGCAACAAGTATTTTTCTAGGGTGAATTCCATTAATTGAAACCAGTGATTTTAATGAATGAGCAGTATAGATATGAAGACCAGGCAACCAGAAACTACCTAGAACCTGAACTTTCATTTTAGCCAAAGCATTTATAAAACCCAATCCCCTTCTTTTTAGAGCACTAGCATTTCCCTTCCGAAATGTTGGTGATGTCAAAAGAAGCGCCTCATTCGTTTGTGGATGCCTTAAAATTTTACCGAATTTTAATGAAATTGGGTAAGTTTCTAGGTGTGATGCTCTCATTGGGAACAAAATTAAATACTTTTATTACTCCAAGCTATTATTTCATGTTCCAACCCAACGCTTTTCAAAAACAATTGTTTGAGCAAATCTTTAGCTCTACCAAAGGAAAATCAAAAATTACAGCGGACCTCATGGCTGTTTTAGGTTGTTCTCGAGCTTCGTTATATAGGAAAAGAACTGGTAACACACCACTAACGGCCGATGAAATGATAAAATTGGCAAATCACTTTTCCATAAGTATAGATGCATTAAGATCACAACCGGAAGAGAATAGTCAAGTGGTGGTTTGTACAACGCTTCCACCTATTAAAGACTACAGTGATATTGATTATTACTTGGACAATACGAGCAAAAATTTGGATCTCGCGCTGCAACAACCTGGAGCACAATTATATTTTACTGCAAAGGAGGTACCACTCTACCGGTATATGGATCAACCAGGTTTAAGCGCCTTCCGGTATTACCTGTGGATTATGGAAAACATGCGCAGGCATGAACGCTTTGATCCTTTGGCAATTCCCCAAGCCCTCATTGAAAAGGGGCAAAAACTCACTCTCATGAGTGAAGCTATAAAGTGCACCGAATTCTGGGTATCAGGTGCTTTTGATAATCTTATTGGACAGATAAAGTTTATCAGTGAAGCTTCCCGAATGTCTACAAGGGTAAAAATGCAGCTAAAGGAAGAATTGCACGCCGTATTGGATAAATTGTTCCAAAACATCATAACTGAACAAACAAAGGAAGGCAAACCGTATCAAATGGTATTGTGTAATTACCTTACACTGAGTGATGGAGCACTAATAGAAATAGGCCCTAACCATAGTGAAGTATTGTTTAGCTACGGATCAATCAATTACATGAAAAGCTCCAACCCTTCCATAGTGGACGCCTTTAGAAGAGGGTTACGATACCATAAACTAGAAGGTCATACGCTAGGACCATTGGAAAGAAAATCTGCTGAGGCATTCATAGAGGCTATCCGGGAAAAAGTTAATGCACTTTAATCTCATTAGCTATTTTGGCTGCTCTATCCCGCAATTCTTCTAAACTCTCTGTATTGGTTCTATCGTAAGCTAAGGCTACAGCCATTCTGCGGTAAGGTCTTGTGGTTGGCTTTCCAAAAATCTTAATATCAGACTGTGGAAATTCAGCAGCTTCTTTCAAACCACTATACTTTGGGACGCCTTCTTTTTCTGCTAACACTACAGCACTAACACCGGGATATCTGAATTCTATTTCCGGAATCTTCAAACCTAATAATGCTCGCGCGTGCAATTCAAATTCATTAAAATTTTGGGTGCCCGCCAAAGTAACCATACCCGTATCATGTGGACGAGGACTAAGCTCAGAAAAGTAAACACCTTCGGAAGTCAAGAAAAATTCAATTCCCCAAATTCCTGAACCACCAAGAGCAGCGGTCACTTTACAAGACATTTCTTCTGCTTCTTTGAGCTGCCCTGGATTCATTGGGCAAGGTTGCCAACTTTCTTGATAATCACCCCGCTCTTGACGATGGCCAATTGGCGCACAAAACAAAGTTTCGCCAACATCTTGAGTAACCGTCAATAAAGTTATTTCGGTATGAAAATCTATAAATCCTTCAATAATTATTTCCTTAAGATCACCTCTACTTCCTTCCATGGCATAAGAAAAAGCTGCTTTTAATTCGGAAACCTCCTTTACAACACTTTGCCCTTTGCCAGAACTAGACATTAATGGTTTTACAACACAAGGAAGACCTATAGTTTCTACCGCTTTTTCGAACTCTTCCAAATTCGAAGCATACGCATAAGGTGCTGTTCTAAGACCCAGTTCTTTTGCTGCCAAATCACGAATGAGCTTTCGATTCATTGTATAATTTGCAGCCTTAGCCGAAGGAGTTATTTGTATTCCCTGACTTTCGAATTCGTAGAGTTTATCGGTTCGAATACTTTCTACCTCAGGCACAATAATATCCGGCTTGTGCTTTACGACTGCTTCTTCCAATGCTTTTGCATCAAGCATTGAAAAGACCTCAAAAAAATCCGCTACTTGCATAGCCGGTGCCCCTTTGTATGAATCGCACGCAATCACTGTGCAACCCAAGCGTTGTAGTGCAATTACGACCTCCTTTCCTAGTTCACCAGAACCCAACATCATCACTTTCTTCATACGCAGAATATTGTTTTTCAAAGGTATTGGTTAATTTTGTCTCATGCGCCGCACAATCGTATTCATATTTGCTGTTCTCTATTCCTTGATTAGTTCTGGGGCACCTGCACTATTGCACTATTGCGGCCATAAAAAAAATGTACATCTCAGTGTTTCTCACAACAACCTTCCAGAGAATTCGGACTGTTGCCATGCTGCATCTTTGAGTTGTGGAATAGACGTTAATGCTGCTCCCGAATTGGACGATCAGGATTGTTGTGTGCTCTCAGAAGTAGATTTAGATAGTAGTTTTTTTAATCCACTCAAATATTATTTACTATCAACCGGTTGTTCGTTCTACAATACGAATATGTGTTTTTTGGCTAGAGCCAAAGAATCGAACACAACCAATGGTCCTGTTCATAATAATGGTCCACCCTTATATCTTGAATTTCACCAAATCATTGTATACGATTAAAAGTTTAATCGCCTCAGCGTTTAAGTTCTAATCAAAAAAATAAATACAATGAATAAAAATATTTCTGCTTTACTCCTGCTTTTAGCTTTCACTTTAAGCAGCCATGGACAATCTAAATTAACTACAGCCTTTATTGAGGTTGACGGTCTCTGCGGGATGTGCAAGAAACGCATTGAAAATGCAGCTTACCTCCCAGGTGTTAAAAAAGTCAATTGGGATAAAGAAACACATCAATTGGAATTGGTTTTCTTGAACAAAAAAGTAAGTCAAGAAGAAATCATCGCCTCTATTAATGAAATTGGCCACGATGTTAAAGGTTCACTGGCTTCAGAAGAGCAATATGCAAAAATTCATGGATGTTGCAAATATCGGGATCCGGTGCAACGCGCCAATCATGGATTAGGTAGCGCAGCGCTCTGCACAGAGAAAGGCGACGACTAGGATGAAATCTTTCATCGCCGGAGTATTCGTGCTTGGTTTGTTTTCGCAAACCTTACATGGTCAGTCTGATACAACAAATATTCAGCTTTTTGAAACGTTAAATGAAGTTGATGTTAAGACGGACCCAGGGATAAGTCTTTCCAAAAAATCTGTACTGGACAAGCAGCTGATTTCAGAAGTTGAACTTAGAAAAGCGGCTTGCTGCGATCTGAGTGAAAGCTTTGAAACCAATGCTTCTATTTCTGCATCATTTACTGATGCCGTGACTGGGACAAGACAAATTAAACTTCTTGGGTTGGAGGGACCATATGCCTTGTACACTAGGGGCAACCTTCAAACTATGGGAGGGTTATCCAGTGTTTTGGGGTTATCCTTGATCCCAGGCGCCTGGATACAAAGCATACAGCTATCCAAGGGGCCCGGGAGTGTAGTCAATGGCGCAGGAGCCATGAGCGGCCAGATCAATTATCAATTACGTCCGAGTTTCACCGAAAATAAATCTCACTTCAATTTATTTGCTGGACCGGGAAGATTTGAGCAAAATGCTGTTCATACGTGGCACCAAG
>PXYR01000079.1 GCA_003023665.1 Bacteroidota bacterium | reverse complement strand
CCGGATTCTTTCTCTTGAGCGCATAGATTACGGTTGGATCTGCTTGAAGACTCATACCTTTCGCTAATCTATTTAGATATAATCTAGCGACTAGTGGTCTATCATCCGTTTTACTGCTTTCTTTCATTACTATGGAAGCCAATGTGCTTACCTCCGCTGCAGAAAGTCCTAGTCGAGCAGCTTTGTCCAAATGTGCTGGTGACCAAAACTTTATAGTATTCTGATAGATTTTTTCAGCAATTTCCTCTGCTGAGGCATTCCAATAAACTTCATACGTATCTGGAAAGTATGCACCATAAATAGCTGCACCTTCCCAACCCTTCCTTTCCGTTTTCAACGCCTCTAATAGGCTTAAACTATCCGCCATAATTTGCTTGCTCAGTTGACCCGCAAGATCTTCTAGGTTATCAGCAGTATTGAATTGTATGGTAACAGGTTCTTGAAAACCAGCCATGAGCGTATTTACGATACTATTTGAGCTTTGACCGCTTTTTATGATGTAGTGCCCCGGCTTAGGAGATACAAGTCCTTTTTTATTCGCAAGCAGCAAAAATCCCTCTGGAGCAAGCAATACCTCATCCTCAATAAACTTTGCATACACCTCTTCTATTGAAGTCTCTTCATCTACATATAAGGTATATGGAGTTATTGATTCATTAACATTAGCCTCAAACAGTACGTTATATCCTTTATAGACTAGGAATATTAATCCAACGGGAATAATAACCCCTACAATAATTATGATGGTCTTTCTCATGCCTGAACAAGTTGAAAGAGGTAAGCATCTTGAAATTGACCTTTTTGTAAAACCCAATGGCGTAAGGTGCCGGAATTTTTAAAATGTAACGACTCAAATAACGCAATAGAAGCCTCATTGGTTATTGGAGTGACTGCATATACCATATTCAAACCTATAGTTTGTAGAAGGTATTGTACAAACGAACCCATGGCCATTTTGGCTAAGCCCTTTCCTTGTGCTTCTTGATTCATTACTATTCCTAAACCTCCTTTCCTTGCAATAGGATCGTAATCGTAAATATCTAAAGCACCTAGAGGTGAACCTTCGACTTCCAAAATCAAGCGCAATTGCCCGTCTCTCATTAAATTACCGGGCTGACTATGAATATACTTTGAGAGCACATCTTTACTCCACGGTTCTTTACTAATACCAAGATGCCACCATTCAGCATTGTTCTCAATAGAATAAAGCCAATCTAAATCACTTGTTTCTAGTGCACGTAAAAACCCTATATCTCCTACCTTAATCATACTTCCCAAACGCCCTCAAAACTTCTAGACGCAGGTCCCTCCAGAATAACTTCTGTGAATGGACCTTTGCCGTTAAATCGTACCAATAACTCTCCACCAAGCGCACTGATGCGAACTGGAGAATTGGTTAAACCTTGATCTACAGCCACCATTGCAGCTGCAACCGCACCGGTTCCACAAGCTAACGTTTCATCTTCTACCCCGCGCTCATAAGTGCGTATAGAAAAACCTTTAGTTAAGGGCGCTAGAGAATTTACATTTGCCCCTTTATCACCGTATGCAAGTCGAATAGGACGCGCAAATTTGATAAAATCATCCGCATGTTGCTCCACCAGTTCTATATGATGGGGACTCCCGGTATCCACAAAAAAAGCTCCATTTCGAGCTTCCACAGCCTTGGCATCAGACATCCCAAGGGCAACTTGATCTGCCTGAACTTTTGCCCAATGAGGTCCGTCAATAGCGTGAAAGTAAAACTTGTCTGCAACCATACCCAAGTCCTCAGCGAATTTAGCAATACATCTACCTCCATTCCCGCACATGGTGCTTTCGCTTCCATCTGCATTGAAATAGACCATATAAAAATGATCCTCTCTCTTTCTTGGGGGTTCTAAGTAAATTAATCCGTCGGCCCCTATACCAAACTTCCGTTCGCACATCTTGCTAATCTGTTCTTTAGACAAATTGACTCGATGCTCGCGACAGTCTAGCAGGATAAAGTCATTTCCTGCGCCTTGGTATTTATAAAACCTTAGGTTCATCCCTCAATTGGTGTTAAAAGGCGTTAAAGTTATGCACCTCCGCAGAATATATACGTTGATTGGTGTATAATTTGAAGTTATAACGTTATTCAATTTAAAGGAAATACTATGAAGATGAATGCTAAATCAATCGGTTTGTTTATTCTACTATTTGCTGTGGGTGGAATAATTTCATTGGCAGGAGCTCATGCATTGGGCTGGACAGGTAAAACAGTAGTTATTGAAAATACACAAAGTCCGGTTCCAACTGCTCTGGCAAACTTCCCCTCAAGCAGCGCCGCAGTACCTACAGATTTTGTGGTAGCGGCGGAAGCCTCTGTTGAAGCCGTGGTGCACGTTAAAATCACCGCAGAACGCGCTCAGAATTATTACAACCCTTTTAACGATTTATTTTTTGGTCGTCCCTCTACACCGCAGAAACAGGAGATACAAGGTTCGGGTTCAGGAGTCATTTTAAGTTCAGACGGTTTTATTGTCACCAACAACCATGTGATTAATGGCGCAAAGGAAATCACCGTAGTCACTGCAAATAACAATGAGTATGAAGCTGTTTTAATAGGAACCGATCCTACCACAGACATTGCTTTATTAAAAATTGATGCTGAAGATTTAAAAACAATCGTGGTAGCCAACTCGGATGCAGTTAGACTGGGCCAATGGGTACTAGCCGTAGGTAACCCATTTAATTTGACAAGTACCGTGACTGCCGGGATTATCTCAGCAAAAGGACGTGATATCAATATTATAGATGAACAAAGTGCTATTGAAAGCTTCATTCAAACGGACGCCGCAGTGAATCCAGGTAACTCCGGTGGGGCGCTTGTAAATACTGGTGGAGAACTAGTTGGAATAAACACCGCTATTTCTTCTAGAAGCGGTTCGTTTGAGGGATACAGCTTTGCCGTACCAGCAAATCTTGTAATGAAGGTTGTAGGAGATCTTAAAGAGTTTGGACGCGTGCAACGCGCGTTTATGGGTATTAACTACAATGAACTTAACGCATCACTTAGTGAAGAATTAAAATTAACAATAAACTCAGGAGTGTATGTAGCAAACGTCTTAGAAGGTGGCGCTGCAGATGAAGCTGGCATTAAAAAAGGTGATGTGATCATCAATGTAGATGGAAAGCAAGTACGCACAGGAGCGGATCTCACCGAAGCCATTGGCAGCCACCGTCCCGGAGAGCAATTGAATGTACTAGTCAATCGAAACGGTATTAACCAACAATACAGCATGGTTTTAAAAAATCGCTTGGGAACTACAGAGATGTTGACCAAGGAGGAGGAGATTATTAGATCCTATGGTGCAAAACTGAGTGAATTGTCCATCAATGAAAAAAGAAAACTTGGCCTGCGCTATGGCGTGAAAGTAGATGAGGTTCTTGGAGGAAGATTCCAAAAGGCAGGAATTCCCAAAGGATTCATCATTGTAAAATTGAATAATGTATACGTTGATGATATTGCAAAATTTGAACGTCTTATTCAGCAATTTAATCCAGGTGACGGCGCCTTGATTCAGGGTTTTGAAACCAATGGAAAGGCAAACTATTACGCCTTTGAATGGTAAAACAAGAAAAAAATATGCTGAAAGTGTAAAAAATACACACCTTATTTTTATCATAATCCACTGTTTTACAGTGGATTATTTTTTTGTTCAAGAAGTACAATGAGGTGCTTTTCTGATGTAACTTCGATAACAGAACCACCAATTTTTACATATGATTGCTCAGAAAGAGTACTCTCAAAAAGTTCAAGCACGGATACGTGCAGAACGAATGGCTGTTGACATCATTGCCTGTGTCCACGAGCTATTTTACGACCGAAGTGTCGAAATCGTAATGTTCCGAAATACCTTAATTGATTGCAAAGCCAGCGAAATTCTGGAGCTTCATCAATACGCAAAGGAAGTCGTAGGGAAAACCATTAACGTAGATGATACGCTTGAAATGTTATCTACCTTAAAAAAGACGGCTATTGAAAATGCCAAATTGGACATTGGACGATTGACCTTTGAATGGGCGAATACAGAACAAGGCGCCGAAGAATTTATTGTAAACCAATTAAGTTCATTTTTTGGGAGCTCAAAAACTGAAGCCCGAGACGTTGTTCTCTTTGGTTTTGGTAGAATCGGGAGACTACTTGCTCGCGAACTAATTGCTCAAGAGGGAAGCGGAAGACAATTGCGTCTCCGAGCTATTGCTGTGAGAAGCATTGATGCTCAAAGCTTGCATAAGCGTGCATCATTGCTAAAAATTGACTCTGTTCATGGGACTTTTCCTGGTACTGTTACAGTGGATGAAAAAAAATTAGCGCTAATAGTGAATGGAAGACCTATCTATTTTATTCCTACACCAGATCCTACCAAAGCGGATTATACGGCCTATGGTATTGACAATGCGTTATTGATTGATAATTCAGGAGCCTTTAGAGATGACGTTGCTTTGAGTAAGCACCTGCAAGGAAAAGGTGTTTCAAAGGTACTACTAACGGCACCAGGAAAAGGTATAAAGAATGTTGTACACGGAGTGAATCAACTCATGGTAGACCCGGATGAGGATAACATCATAAGTGCGGCAAGCTGTACTACGAATGCTATAAGTCCAATTCTGAAGGTTATCAACGATACCTTTGGAATTGAAAGAGGGCACCTTGAAACCATTCATGCATACACCAATGATCAAAATTTGGTGGATAATATGCATAAGAAGTACAGAAGAGGTCGTGCTGCAGCATTAAATATGGTCATCACAGAAACCGGAGCTGGTAAAGCTGTAGACAAATGTATACCAGGACTTGGTGAAAAATTAACTTCTAGTGCCATCCGAGTCCCTGTACCCAATGGCTCATTGGCTATACTAAACCTACAGTTGGTACAAACGACCAATCTGGAAGAGGTTAATGAAGTTTTCCAAGCAGCTGCGCTCAATGGACCGCTCATTGAACAGATACACTACAATACATCCAATGAATTGGTAAGTAGTGATATTGTGGGTAATCCATGTCCAAGTATTTATGATGTAAATGCTACCAAGCTCAGTAGTGACGGACAAAGTTTGACCCTATACATATGGTACGACAATGAATACGGCTATAGCCGCCAAGTCTTACGATTAGCAAAATATTTTGCCCGAGTACGAAGACAGGTATATTATTAAAATACCCGGGCTCTTGTTACCCCTAACCTGAGCTGTAAAACCCCTGTTGGCGAAAGCTAATGGGGGTTTTCTTTTTAAATACTTTTGGCTATTCGCTCTCGTTGATGACCAAGTCAAGTAAACCTGTATTGGAATTGATGCTCTCCTCCAACGAAATCATACTTTCCGTATTTTCTACTCCTTCAATGTCATTTATTCTGAAAATGACATCCTTTGCATGTGATGCATCCCGGCAACGAATTTTGCAAAAGATACCATACTTCCCGGTAGCTAGATGAGCCACTGTAACTTCAGGAACATCTCTTAAACGGTCAATAATATCTGGGCTTTGTAGTGATCGAGAGGTAAATAATCCTACATAGGCCACAAAGCCAAAACCAAGTTTAGCGTAATCCACAGAAATAGAAGTACTTTTTATTACACCAATCTGCTCCATTTTCTTAACCCGAACGTGAATAGTTCCGGGGCTTACTAATAGATCCTTCGCAATCTCGGTAAAAGGCTTGCGTGCATCTTTGACTAAATACTGAAGAATCTGTTTGTCTAATTTGTCTAGTTTCATGCGTTTCGTGATAGGTTACAAAGGTCATATTCTCATTTTAATAACAATGAGCTATATCACCTTTTTATTGAAATTTTAGTCGATTTTTGTTTCCCATCTAAAAATACTGATATATTTTTGCAGGTACCACAAAACATTAAACGTTTTGTTGAATAGAATTTAAAAATTAAACACATGACGGAAAACAGTTCATTTAACACCGATCCAAAAGCACTTTACACTATTAACAATCCAGAATGCGTAATAGAAGTTTTCTTGGATGAAGCTGAAGGTAAGGTCAGAGAGGTAAAGTGTTTGAACGGCAACCGTTGTAAAGAATACACATACTCTACTGAAGAATATTTGAATAGATACAGCCACCATGCTGCAGGCAAAGCAGTAGCAGCACAATTGGCCGTTTCTGTAGAATAAACCGACTTTCCATTCACTCTGTTTGTATTTGGGTTAAAGTGGCGCTGAGGAAAGCAGTGCCACTTTTTTACTACCAACTTTAGCACATCTATTACACTTGTAATAATAAAACCCCACATAGGCAACTCCTATGTGGGGTTCATATTTTATCTCAAATTTTATTTAGGCTAACTCTTTTTGTAAAAAGGAAGTTTAACTACTTGCGCTTTGATGCTTTTATTCCTAATTAGCACGTCAAACTCACTGCCCTCTGCTGATAGTTCAATGGGCACATAGCCCATTCCAATATTTTTTCCCGTAGATGGGCTCGCTGTTCCGGACGTTACCCTACCTACTACTTTGCCATTCTTAGCAATTTCGTAACCGTGACGTGGAATACCTCTATCTATCATTTCAAAACCTACAAGCTTCTTGGAAAGTCCTTCTTCCTTCTGTTTGGCAAAAGTTTGAGAGGAGATAAAGTCCTTTGAGAATTTGGTGATCCATCCTAAACCTGCCTCCAATGGACTTGTAGTATCATCAATATCGTTTCCGTATAAACACATACCCATTTCCAAACGAAGCGTATCTCTAGCCCCTAATCCCGCCGGTAAAAGACCATAAGGCTCACCAGCTTCTATAACAGAATTCCAAAGTTTAGCTGCATGCTCATTAGGAACATATAATTCAAAACCACCTGCTCCCGTATAACCAGTAGCGGAAATAATCACCTCTTCAATACCAGCAATTCTTCCAATGACAAAATTGTAGTATCTAATTTCATTGAGATTAACCTGTGTAAGCGTTTGAAGGATCTCTGTTGCCTTTGGCCCTTGTACCGCTAGTAAGCTGTAGTCGTCACTCTGATTGCTTAACTCTACTTCAAAACCAGAAGTATAGTTCTGCAGGTGGTTCCAGTCCTTATCCATATTGGAGGCATTCACCACCAACAAAAAATGCTCTTCTGAAAAACAGTATACTAACAGGTCGTCCACAATACCGCCTTGTTCATTTGGAAAGCAACTATATTGAATTTTACCTGGTATGAGTTTACTTACATCATTTGATGTAACCTTTTGAAGAAATGGAATGGCATCCGGGCCTTCTACAAAAAATTCACCCATATGGCTAACATCAAACATTCCCGCCCTCTCGCGCACTGCAGCATGTTCTTGACGCAGTCCACTGTATTGTACAGGCATGTTATACCCTGCAAAGGGAACCATTTTAGCACCCAAAGCAATATGTATTTGCTCAAGCGCTGTAGATTTTAAATCGGTACTCATATATTTTGTTGTAATAGGTTCAAGATTAACCGTGTATCAAACCTTCCTTTCCCAAGGTTGATATCACTTCTGCTTCATACTCTAACAGGGAATTCCATAATCTATCCACTGCTGTTCGCTCTCCGTATTGACGGGCCAATTTTAGAAACATGGTATAATGGTTAGCTTCAGAAATCATCAACGTATGATAAAATTCTGATAGTTCTTTGTCCTCTAGATTTTCACTAAGGACTCGGAATCTTTCGCATGATCTGGCTTCAATAAGGGCGCATATCAAAAGACGATGAATCAGTCTAATTTCTCTGTCGCCCCCTTTAGGAAAAAATTGGTTTAGCTGATTCACATAGGCGTCCTTGCGTTCTCTACCTAAAACCAATCCGCGTTGAAGAATACGATTATGTACCATTTGAAAATGGCCCATTTCTTCCCGCGCTAAAGCGGTCATTTGATCTACTAAATCTGA